>JAFWTG010000053.1 GCA_017519005.1 Oscillospiraceae bacterium
AGCGAGGGCAATCGCCCCACCAAACACCTCCCCTGCCCACGGGACGGGGACCGGCCGCCCTAAAACCTCCCCGGCCACGGGGAGGGGGCCCGGCCGCAGGCCGGTGGAGGGGTCCGCCCCCGCCTCGGAGGTACAATCATCCCCGCCGCAGCGAGGGCAATCTGCCCACCAAAAACCTCCCCTGCCAAAGGGAAGGGGACCGGCCGCCCTAAAACCTCCCCTGCCAAGGGGAGGGGGACCGGCCGCAGGCCGGTGGAGGGGTCCGCCCCCGCCTCGGAGGTACTATCATCCCCGCCGTAGCGAGGGCGATCTGCCCGCAAAAACCGCCCCTGCCAAGGGGAGGGGGACCGGCCGCAGGCCTTTTCCCGATCTTTTCGCCAGCTGTCCTTCGCATCCATGATCAGTGGAAAACATTCAAGAATGCCCAGCTCTGCAGCCTCCTGTTCGTGCCGCGTCGCTTCCTTGCCAAGCGCGTTCCGTTTCGTAGCTGTTATTATACCACAACTTTCTGTGAAGGAAAAGAACTTTGTTGCGTTTTTGATAAAACTGCTGTATAATAATTGAAATCGCACCGATTTCCAGTCCATATTACTTCTTACTTATTACTTCTTACTTACAGGATGACCGCTATGGAAAAGAAAGAAAAAGCCCTCCGAATCATTGAAGCCTTAAAAGAAGACTACCCCGACGCCCTGTGCGCCCTGCACAGCCAGAAGGACTACGAGCTGATGATCGCCGTGCGGCTCTCGGCCCAGTGCACCGACGAGCGGGTGAACCTGATTACCCCGGCTCTGTTCGAGCGCTTCCCCACCCTGGAAAGCTTCGCTGAGGCCGACGTGGCGGAGGTGGAACAGCTGGTCCACTCCTGCGGCTTCTACAAGCACAAGGCCCGGGACATCGTGCTGGCCTGCCAGATGCTGCTGGCGGACTACGGCGGCAGGGTGCCCGACAGCATGGAGGCGCTGCTGAAGCTCCCCGGCGTGGGCCGCAAAACCGCCAATCTGCTGCTGGGCGACCTCTACGGCGTCCCCGGCTCCGTGGTCTGCGACACCCACTGCATCCGCATCTGCGGCAAGCTGGGCCTCACCGACGGCGCCAAGGACCCTGCCAAATGCGAAGAGCAGCTCCGGGCCGTCCTGCCGCCGGAGGAGAGCTCCGACTTCTGCCACCGCATCGTCCTTCACGGGCGGGCGGTCTGCACGGCCAGAAGGCCCGCCTGCGAGCGCTGCTCTCTGGCTCCCTTCTGCGCATATTTCAATTCAGAACAGGAGAACTGATATGGAGCTGCAATACGATCCCGCAGGGCGCTCCCTGCTGAAAACGACAGGCGTGCTGATGATCGTCTTCGGCGTCTTCGGCTGCCTGACTTATCTGCTGGGCCTGGCGGCTGTGACCGGTCTGGCCTACGCCACCAGCGGCATTTTCTCCGCCGTCAACGATCTGGTGGGCATGGGCCTGCTGCTGGCCGGGGCCGTCGTGGAGCTGATTACGGGCATTCTGGGCGTCCGGGCGGCCAAACGGCCGGCGCGGGCCGGGAAGGGCCGCGTGGTCTGGGGCGTGCTCTGCCTGCTGCTGAGCCTGGCGGGCCTCGTCCACATCGCGCTGCGAAACGTCGACGCGCCCCGCTGGGCGCTGGCCTTCGGCATGGTCCTGGGCGCCGTGGTCCCGGCGGTCTATCTGATCGGCGCGGCCCGGGTCCTCCGGGGCCCCGTGGCCGCGGAGCCGGAGGAGGAGTAACCCTGCGCGGGGCATGATAACACGCAAACACCGGAGAGCAAGACGCTGCTCTCCGGTGTTTGCGTTCTGTTTTCACGCTTGGAAACCTGATCAGTCCAGACGGATGGTCTGCCAGCGGTACTCCGCGCCGTCCAGGGAGGGGATGGGGGCCAGAACGACCGGCTTCCCGTCCTCGGGGCAGACCATCAGCTCCGGGTTGACGCAGCGCTCGGAGCCGCAGCGCTCCAGGGCCTCGTAATAGCCGTAGTCCTGCCGCTGCGCCTCGGTCAGGGACTCGTACTGCGCCGCAAAGCGTTCGCGGAAGGCTTTGCGGCAGCGCTCCAGGAAGTCCTCCTGCGAGACGCCCAGCAGCTTCAGCACGTCCGCGCTGCTCAGCCAGCGGCCGGTGGAGATCTCATAGCAATAGAAGCGGCATTCGCTCACGCCGAAGTCCATTTCCGCCGTCAGCTCCAGCGTCAGCACGTCCGCCCAGAGGCGGCTGCGGAAGCCCACGCGCCGGACGGAGAGGCCCAGCCGGTCCTCCATATCCGCCTTGGCCTCCCGGATCCAGCCGCCGAAGAGGCGGTCGATTTCCCCATTGACGGCCGCGGCGCCGGGAGTTTCGGCGTCCAGCGCGGGCAGCTCGTAGCTGTATTCGTATTCGTTGCCGAGATCGTCCTGATAAGTTCCCCGATCAAACACCACGGTTTTGATCAGCGGCGGGACTTCCGGCGCCGCGGTCTCAGCGGTCACTGCAGTCTCGGCGGTCTCGGCGGTCTCGGCGCCGCGGCCGGGCTCCGCCGTTTCAGCGGCCCCGGCGGGGCCTCCGGCGGCGCAGCCGCTCAGCAGCAGGGTCAGGGCCAGGAGCGTCAATATGAGCTTTTTCATCTTGTCCCTCCTCGATCCTTGAATCGGGCTGCGCGAACTTATTCGCCCACGTAAACCCAGGCGTTGGGCAGATGGCGGCCCTCGGGAATGGCCGCGTTGGAGCAGCGCATGACAGGCTCGCCCTTGTACCACATGATGGCTGTGGTGCCGCCGTCACAGTTCATGGCGGTGATGCCGTCGTGCCGCAGCAGGACCTCGGCGCAGACGGTGACGCTGCAGCCGGGGGAGGCCAGGGTCCGGCCCTCCACGGCCAGCATCAGGATCTCGCCGCGCTTGGACTGGCCGATGCAGGCTCTGGGGTTCTGGCTGGTCCAGATGCCGGGATCCAGCTTCTTGCCGTTGATCAGCAGGGCGGGGCTGAACTCCATGGCGTCGGTGGTCTCCTTGTTGACGGGGTCGAAGGTGTCGGTGATATAGAACCAGTGCTTGTCGCCCCGCATCTCCAGGCGCTTGTAGCCCCACTTGAAGGGCGTGCCCTTGTACTCCTTGCCGTCGCACATGGCGTAGCCGCAGACCTGGCCGCCGTTGCCCACGCCGCCCTCGTCCTCGAAGCCGCTGCCGGTCAGGGCCAGGATGCCGCCGTTGCGCTTGGCGATCACGCCGGCGGTCTCGCCGCGGTAGGGCAGGTTGGAGGCCGGGTAGAGATGGAGCCGGGAGGGCAGCTTGGCGATGGCCAGCACGCCGCGGGAGCCGTCGCAGTCCACCTCCAGCAGGAGGACCTGATTGCGGGTATCGATGGCCAGAACCTTCTCGCCCAGGCGGGTGTAGATGTCGGTGCCGTCCTTCTTCAGGCTGCTCTCGTTGATATCCACGCTGCCGTAGCCGTTTGCCAGGGCCTCGGGGTGCGCCTGGAAGTAAGCCTCCGCGCTGTCGATGTCCAGCTCATAGAACAGGGCGTAGAAGGCCTTTTGCTCCGCGTCCAGCTCCTCGAAGCCGGTATCCATGGTGGGCGCGTTGGAATCCGTGGGATCGGTCCAGATATGGACGTCGGCGTCGGCGTTAAAGTCGTCCACGGTGTTGTCGCCCACCTGGGCGTCGCGGCCCTTCGCCTCCCGCTCGGTGACCTCCTGCACAACGGAGGGCGGGAAGTAATAGGTCGCCAGGCCCTGGTGCCGCATGGTGGACCAGGCGGTGGAAATCCACCGCTCACGGTATTCCTTGATCAACGGCAGGTCGGAGAAGACCGCCGTCACATAGCAGATCGCAAAGATCAGGAAGAGGCAGAGCAGGCGCTTCCAGGCCTTGCTGCGGATCACTGCCCAGATCAGGGCGGCGGCGCCCAGCGCAAGGACGGCCAGCAGCGCGATATTGACGGTCTGGCTGGCCTCAAAGGCCTTTTGACGGTGGGTCAGCTGCATGATGATGGTATAGAGCAGGAACAGATCCATCAGCAGCAGCACCGAGAACAGGATCTGTTTTCCGGCGCTGCAGCGCTTCCGGCTTCCGTCGCCGCGGACGGCCGCGAAGCGCCCTCCGCCCTGCGCGTTTCCGTTGAATTTACCCATTAGGGGGTCCTCCTTTGTTTCTGTGGAATGTCTGTAAGCGTAAGGATCAAATCAGCTCGCCGCCGCCCAGGACCGTATCGCCGTCGTAGACCACGGCGTGCTGGCCGGGGGTGACGGCCCGCTGGGGCTCGTCGAAGTCCAGGCGGACGCCGCCGTCCTCCAGCGGCGTCAGCAGGCAGGGCTGCTCGGCATGGCGGTAGCGAATCTTGGCCGCGCAGCGGATCGGTCCCGCCGGCGGCGTCCCGGAGATCCAGTGGAAGTTCTCCGTCCGCGCCGTCCGCGTGAAGAGCGCGCTGCGGGGGCCCAGGGTGACGGTGTTGGCCGCGGGGTCCAGCCGTACCACGTAGTAGGGCTCGGAAAAGGACAGGCCCAGGCCCCGGCGCTGGCCCACGGTGTAGTGGATCAGCCCCCTGTGGCGGCCCAGGACGGTCCCGTCCGGGCTCACAAAGTCGCCGGGCTCCGGCCGCAGGCCGGTCCGCTGCTCGATCACCCGGGCGTAGTCCCCGTCGGGAACGAAGCAGATGTCCTGGCTGTCGGGCTTTCGGGCGTTCACGAAGCCCTTTGCCTCGGCGATGGCCCGGACCTCGGGCTTGCGCAGCTCCCCCAGGGGGAAGCGAACCCGGGCCAGCTGCTCCCGGCTCAGATGGTAGAGCACGTAGCTCTGGTCCTTGTCGGGGTCCAGGGCCTTTTTCAGCAGCAGTCTGCCGTTTTCCTCCACGATGCGGGCGTAGTGGCCCGTGACGACGGCGTCGCAGCCCAGCTCCCGGGCGCGGCGGTCCAGCCGGTCAAATTTCAGCCAGTGATTGCAGTCCACGCAGGGATTGGGGGTTCGTCCCGCCAGATAGCTGCGGACGAACTTGTCGATGACCTTCTCCCGAAAATCGTCGGAGAAATTGAATACGTAGTGGGGAATGCCCAGACGGAAGGCCACGGCGCGGGCGTCCTCCACGTCCTCCAGGGAGCAGCAGCTGCGCTCCCGGGGCAGGCCGGCGTCCTCGTTTTGAAAGAGCTTCATGGTGCAGCCCAGGCAGTCCCAGCCCGCCTCCAGCATCCGCAGGGCGGCCACGGCGGAATCCACGCCGCCGCTCATGGCGATCAGTGCTTTCATGGGCGGGGCCTCCTTTGGACGTCATGGGCGCGGGCTTTGTTCCCGCGTGCTTGCGCGGCGCTCCGGCGGGCGGCCTCCCGGGACGGCGGACGCCGTTCGCCGGGGCTCCGGCGGGGCGGAGTCACCCGGGTGGAGACCTGCCGCTGCTGCCGCTGCTCGGGGCGGGGCCTGGCCGCCGGGTCACGCTCGCCCCGGAGCCCTGCCATCAGTCGCCTGTAGCGGGCGTAGAAGGCGGGCGCGGTATAGCAGGGCTTGCCCTGCCAGAGCAGCCAGCCGCATTCCTCCATCCGGACCCGGTCCAGGGTCGCGGCCACCATGCGCCCTGCGCAGAGGGCGTCGGCAAAGGGCAGGACCCGGTAGAAATACTGCGGGTCGGCCGCCAGATTGCTCTGCAGCTGCTCTGCGGAGGCGGAGAGGAGCCAGCGGCGGTAGCCCAGCAGCTCCGAGGCCAGGGCGGCGCCCTCCGCCGTGCGGCGGCCGCCGCAGCGCAGCAGCAGACCCACGGCCAGCTGCAGCGCCAGATTCAGCAGCGACAGCGCGCTCAGACCGCCTCTGCGGCCCAAAATCAGCAGGAACGCCGCGCTCAGCAGACCCAGAATCGCCGTGCGCAGGCTGTGCCGCCGCAGGAGGAAGCCGCCCAGCTCCTGAACCGCCAGGCAGGCCAGCCCGCCCAGCAGGGTCATGGGAACGATCAGGAACCAGCGCCAGCTCTTGGAGGCCACCCAGAGGTCGAAGCAGGCCAGGCAGAGGGCCAGGCCGGCCCCCAGGGCCAGCAGCCGCAGGATCCAGGGCGCGCCGGCCCTCGGATCGTAGACCCGGTCGCGCCAGAATTCGCGGGTCTTCTCGCCGCAGAGCCGCCTGGCCTTCAGATACTCGGCGCTGCGCAGATCGCAGTGCTCGTCGCGGGCGAACAGGGTGTCGAATATCTCCACCTCGTAGCGCTTGCGCTCCGTGTCCATGTCGATCTGCCGGGTCAGCCAGATATTCCCCCGCTTGGTGCGGCTGACGGTCAGATAGCCCAGAGAGGCCCATTGAATCACCATCAGCGCCAGGTCGGGCTTGCGGTCGGTGAGCACGTAGGGAATCTCGCCCGCGTTGCCGCCCTCCGGCGGCATGGCCTGCCGCTTGGGCAGGATGGGCAGATTCCGCAGGAAGATCAGCCAGTAGAGCAGGGCCAGCGCCAGCAGGCCCAGGAAGAGGACCCGGTCCACGCGGACCGTCTTGCCGGCCAGGAAGCGCAGATCGAAATAGCCCTCGGGCAGCTCCAGCTCCAGGGTCATGGACTCCCGGTCCCGGAGCGTCTGCCGGGCGTCCAGAACGGCGTCGATGCTTCCGGCCCGGTCGATCTCGATTTTCATGTAGTTGTCGATCAGCTCGCCGTAGTAGCCGGAGAAGAAGACCGGCATGGTCTCAAACTGGCCCGGCAGGCTGATCCGGACCCGGTAGCCCGCGATGGGGCAGGTCCAGGCCGGATAGAGCAGACGCACGGAAAGCTTCTGAAGCCTGCCGTCGTCGGTGACGGTCTCGGCCAGGCGATAGGAGACGGTGAAGCTCTGCTTCCCGCTCCAGGGGCCGGTGAGAACCAGCAGATCGCAGCCCTCGCCGCCCTTGCGGGTATAGGGCGCGGAGCAGCTCAGCTCCCGCGCGGAGGCGGAGACGGGAACCGTGAAGTCCCCGGCGTCGCCGCCGAACTCCACGGTGAAGCTCAGCGTCAACGTACAGGCGCCGTCGTTTTCCACGGCGCATTCGGTCTTCATTTCCGTGACCGTCGTTCCCTCGGCGGAGACCGCCGTCGTGAGCAGCAGCAGCATCAGCAGCGCCGCAGCCGCCAGAAAGAGCTTTCGCACGGGGCCTCCCCCTCCTTTCGCGCGTTCATTCAGCTTATCATACCACAAGCGGCGCAAAAAAGCAAGGAAAACCGTCGACGGTTTTCCCTGCGCAGTGTCAAAAAAGCAGCCCCGCAGGGCTGCTTTTTTGTATGGATCGTCGGCCTTACGCGTCTTCCTTCTGCAGACGGACGACGATGCGCTCCTCGGGATCGTCGATGCCATTGTCCTGCAGGGCCTTGGAGCAGTTCTCGACGGTGTTGAAGTAGGCGTCCCAGTAGTCGGCGGTCTTGCACCAGCCGCGGACCGTGAAGATATAGGTGTCGTCGTCCACGGCGGTCATGCGGGTGAAGGGGGCGGGCTCGGCCAGGATCAGCTCGGTGTTGGCGCAGGCCTCCAGCAGAACCCGCTTAACCTGCTCGGCGTCGGCGTCGTTGGTGATCTTGTAGTCCACGTCCACGCGGCGGATGGGCTCGGAGCTGTAGTTGGTGATGGTGGCGTTCATCAGATCGCCGTTGGGGACCAGGACCTTCTTGTTGTCCAGGGTCAGCAGGGTGGTGTAGAAGATGCTGATGTCCTTGACCACGCCCTGGACGCCGGAGCCCTCCACGTAGTCCTCCAGCCGGAAGGGCTTGAAGATCAGGATCATCAGGCCGCCGGCCAGATTGGTCAGCGCGCCCTGCAGCGCCAGGCCGACGGCCAGGCCGCAGGAGGCCAGGATGGCGATGACGCTGGACATGGACACGCCCAGGATATCCACCACCGCGATGATGAGGATCACGTAGAGCAGAGCCTTGACGAACTTCTCCAGAATCTTCTTGACGGCGGGATCCAGCCTGGTCTTCCCGAGGGCCTTGTTGATGCCCTTGCTCAGGAGCTTCACCACGAAGCTGCCGACGATCAGCACCGCGATGGCGGACAGGATCCGACCGCCGAAGGTGGCGACCAGCTCCTTAACCTTGTCCCAGAAGGCGGAGGTGGGGTTCTTCTCCAGGATGGGTTCCACAGCCTCGGCGGCTGTCAGAAAAAACGCTTTGCCAAACATGCTTGCTTCCTCCTTTGTCATAATCGTAGGCGTGAGGACTTCACGCAGAATAATTATACCACACTTTTGAATATTGTCCAGCCCCGAAAGGAGCAAATCCGCGCATCCGGCGAAAAAACGGGCTTTCCTTCCGGCGGAAAGCGTGCTATAATCAGAAAAAACGAAACGGAGCGATTTCATGGACGTTCAGATTTTGCAGCTCATCGAGGGCGCGAAGCGGGCCGAGGGCCTGACCGTGGTGATCGACGTGCTGCGGGCCTTTTCCCTGGAGTGCTTCCTGGCCCACTGGGGCGCGGCGGAGCTGCGGCCCGTGGGCGCGCTGGAGGCGGCCTTCGCCTGGCGGGAGCGGGACCCCGCCGCCCTGCTGGTGGGGGAACGGGGCGGGGCCAAATGCGAGGGCTTCGACTTCGGCAACAGCCCCTCCGGCATCCCGCCGGAGGCCGTCCGGGGCCGGCGGATCATCCATACCACCAGCGCCGGGACCCAGGGCGTCGCCAACGCCGTCCGGGCCGATGAGATCGTCACCGGCAGCCTGGTAAACGCCGCGGCGGTGGCCGCCTATATCCGGAGGCGGGACCCGGAGCGGGTCAGCCTGGTCTGCATGGGCAACGCCGGCGTCCGGGAGGCCCCCGAGGACCTTCTCTGCGCGGCGTATATCCGCTCGCTGCTGCTGGGGGAGCCCATCCCGGACCTGGAGGCGCGGATCCGGGACCTGCGTTGGCACGGAGGCGAGCACTTCTTCAACCCGGACACCCAGCAGATCTACCCGGAGCCGGACTTCTGGCTCTGCACGAAGCGGGATCAGTTTCCCTTCGTGCTCCGCGCCCGCCGGGACGATCTGGGTCTGTATATGGAGAAGGTGGACTGCAAATCGTAAGCAGATACGTGAGCAAATATGCGTAGGGCGGCCTGACCTCAGGCCGCCGCGATAACCGCCAGCGTGTCGGCGGCGGCCAGGGGTCTGGCCGCCCTACGGCGCTCTATCGGAGGGAGGCACTATGAAGAAGCCCGAAAAAACCAACGTCATGCGCCTGCTGGACCAGCAGGGACTCCCCTACGCCGTCCACGATTACAGTCACACCGACGCCCTCAGCGGCGCGGAGGTGGCGGCGGTGCTGGGCCAGGACCCGGAGCGGGTCTTCAAAACCCTGGTGACCGTGGGCCGCTCGGGGCAGCACTACGTCTTCGTGATCCCCGTGCTGCAGGAGCTGAATCTGCGGCTGGCCGCCGCGGCGGCGGGGGAAAAGAGCATCGAGATGGTGAAGTCCAAAGAGCTGCTGCCCCTGACGGGCTATATTCACGGAGGCTGCTCCCCCATCGGCATGAAGAAGCGCTTCCCCACCTTCCTGGAGGAAAGCGCCGTGTTATACGATACCATTCTGTTCAGCGCGGGGAAGATCGGCTGGCAGGTGGAGCTCAGCCCCGACGCGCTGGCCCGGCTCGTCCCCTGTCAATACGCGGAGCTCTGCGACTGAACGAAGCGCGGCGGCAACTGGCCTCCGCGGCCGTATTCGCCGCAACTTGCGCCCCTCCCGGGCCGGCGGACTTGACAAATCCGCGGCAGATGGGTATAATGGGGCAAAGTCATCCACAAGGAGGAACTGACAAATGCCAAGAAAGAAAACCGAGATCAACCCGGAAGAAATCATAAAAGAAGAACCCAAGCCCGCCGAGACGCAGGCCCCCGAGCAGGCGGCTGAAAAGCCCGCCGCGGAGAAGAAGCCCGCGGCCCGCAAGCTCCGCGCCAAGAAGGCCGCTCCCGCAGAAGAGAAGGCCGCGCCCGCGGAGCCTGTCGCGGAGAAGAAGCCCGCGGCCCGCAAGCCCCGCGCCAAGAAGGCCGCTCCCGCCGAGGAGAAGGCTGCTCCCGCCGAGGAGAAGGCCGCGCCTGCGGAGCCTGTCGCGGAGAAGAAGCCCGCGGCCCGCAAGCCCCGCGCCAAGAAGGCCGCTCCCGCTGAGGAGGCCGCTCCCGTCGTGGAGGCCGCTCCCGTCGTGGAGGCCGCTCCCGTCGTCGAGGCCGCTCCCGTTGAGGAAGCCGCTCCCGTTGAGGAAGCTGCTCCCGTTGAGGAGGCTGCTCCCGTCGTGGAGCTGCCCCAGCCCCGCCGCAGCGTGGCCTTCATCGGCTCTGAGTGCTATCCCTTCGTGAAGACCGGCGGCCTGGGCGACGTAATGTACGCCCTGCCCCGCGCCCTGGCGAAGCTGAACTGCGACGTGAAGGTGATCCTGCCCCGCTATCGCTGCATCCCCCAGAAGTGGCAGGAGAAGATGGTCTACCGCGGCTCCTTCATGATGGACCTCTGCTCCGACGGCCGCAGCTTCTACGTGGGCATCATGGAGTACGTGTGGGACGGCGTGGTCTACGACTTCATCGACAACGATGAGTTCTTCTCCTACGGCAATCCCTACACGAACCTGATCGACGATATCCCCCGCTTCTGCTACTTCGGCAAGGCCGCACTGGCCGCGCTGAACTATCTGGAATGGGTTCCCGACGTGATCCACTGCCATGACTGGCAGGCGGGCCTGGTGCCCGTGATGCTGCGGACCTTCTTCGCCGACACCCCGCTGCGGGATACCAAGTCCGTGCTGACCATCCACAACCTCCGCTTCCAGGGCATCTACAACATCCCCACCGTCAAATACTGGACCAATCTGCCCGACCACGTCTTCAACAAGGACGTGATGACCCAGAACTGGGTGGACGCCAACATGCTCAAGGGCGGCCTTACCTACTGCGACCGGATCACCACCGTCAGCAACACCTACGCCGGTGAGATCCAGACGGAGTTCTACGGCGACGGCCTGGACGCCCATCTGCGCTTCCACAGCGGGAAGCTGCGCGGCATCGTCAACGGCATTGACGTGGAGCAGTGGGACAGCCGCAGCGACAAGCTCCTGCCCTTCCCCTACGGCACGGACGACGTCTTCGATCAGAAGCGGGCCAATAAGCTGGCTCTGCAGGAGCAGCTCGGCCTGGAGCAGAACGCCGACAAGATGGTGCTGGGCCTGATCTCCCGGCTCACCGACCAGAAGGGTCTGGACCTGGTGAACGCCATCCTGCCCGCTCTGATCGACGGCAACACCCAGGTGGTGATTCTCGGCACCGGCGACGCCCGCTATGAGGACAGCTTCCGCTGGTACGAGAACAACTACAAGGGCAGCGTCTGCTCCTATATCGCCTACGACGAGGCCCTGGCCCACCGGATCTACGCGGGCTCCGACGCCCTGCTGGTGCCCTCCCTCTTCGAGCCCTGCGGCCTGACCCAGCTGATCGCCATGCGCTACGGCACCGTCCCCGTCGTCCGGGAGACCGGCGGCCTGAAGGACACCGTCCAGCCCTACAACCAGTTCACCAACGAGGGCAACGGCTTCACCTTTGACCGCTACGACGCCGGCCTGCTGCTGGACGCCGTCAACCGGGCCAAGACCCTCTACTTCACGAACCGCTGGCGCTGGGACGAGATGGTCCGCCGCAACATGCAGAAGGACGTCTCCTGGGAGAATTCCGCCCGCCAGTACCGTGCCCTCTATCTGGAGCTGAAGCCCTGAGCCGCGCCGGTCCTGCCGAAAGGACCCGCCGCCGCGCAGACGAAAGGCGCTGTCTCAATCCGGCGATTTCCCGCCGGACTGAGGCAGCGCCTCTTTGCGTCGTCTGCGCTACAGGCCATTGTATTTGCTCGCCGCGCTCTGCACGCCGTTTCGGATCAGCTCCTGCGCGGCGGCGGCGGCGTGCTCCAGGGCGGGGGCCAGGGCCTTCTCCTCCTCCGGCGTGAAGCCGGAGAGGACCCAGTCCGCCAGATCGTAGTCGGGGTGGGGCTTTGCCCCCACGCCGATTTTAATTCGGGGGAAGTCCTGGCTGCCCAGGTGGGAGATCACGGACTTCAGCCCGTTGTGGCCCCCCGCGGAGCCCTCGGCCCGGACGCGGATCTTCCCCACGGGGAGGGAGATATCGTCCGAGATCACCAGAATATGGGAGATGGGCAGCTTGTAGAACATGGCCGCCAGCTGCACCGCCTCGCCGGAGTTGTTCATATAGGTCTCCGGCTTCAGCAGCAGGACCCGCTGCCCGGCCAGCTCCGCCGCCCGGGCAAGGCCGCGGAACCTCACCCGGTCGATCCGCACGCCGGCTTCCTTCGCCAGCAGCTCCGCCGTCCGCCAGCCCACGTTGTGCCGGGTCCGCTCATACTCCCGCCCCGGATTCCCGAGGCCCACGATGAGCCAATCAATGCTTGGTTTGTTGAACAGCATATGCATTCCTTTTTGCGCGGGGCGGCGCCTTCGGCGCCCCGCGCGCAATTCGCGCAGAGGGTGTCGAGGGCGCCGCCCCGCGGTGTTTTATCGGGCGCCGAAGATGCAGTCGGAGATGGAGGTCTCGTCGGCGATGTGCTGGATGCACTTGGCGAAGATGGAGGCCGTGGAGAGCTGCTTGATCTTGGTGCTGGCATAGTCCTCGGGCAGGGGAATGGTATTGAGCAGGACCAGCTCCTTGATGACGCTGTTCTCGATGCGCTCCCAGGCCCGGGTGACCTTGCCCGTGGCGGCGTCAACGCGGTTGGAGAGGACGCCGTGGGTGGCGCAGGCGTAGACCTCCTTGGCCCCGCCCACCTCGATCAGCGCCTTGGCGGCGTTGCAGAGGGAGCCGGCGGTGTCCACGATGTCGTCCAGCATGATGCAGGTCTTGCCCTCCACGTCGCCGATGACGTTCATGACCTCGGAGACGTTGGCCTGGGGACGGCGCTTGTCCACGATGGCCAGGTCCATCTGGACCTGCTGGGCGAAGTTCCGGGTCCGGGCCACGGAGCCCACGTCGGGCGCAACCGCCACGAACTCGGCGTGGTCGCAGACGGCGGGATCAAACTTCTTCATATAGTAGTCCACAAACAGAGGGGCGCCGGAGAGATGGTCCAGGGGAATGTCGAAGAAGCCCTGGATCTGGGCGGCGTGCAGATCCATGGTGAGGATCCGGTCGGCTCCCGCCGCGGTGAGCATATTGGCCACCAGCTTGGCGGTGATGGGGTCGCGGCCTCTGGCCTTGCGGTCCTGCCGGGCGTAGCCGAAGTAGGGCAGCACGGCGGTGATCCGGCCAGCGGAGGCACGGCGCAGCGCGTCGATGTTGATCAGCACGGACATCAGGTTGTCGTTGACGGGCTTGCAGGTGGACTGCACGACGAAGCAATCTCTGCCCCGAACCGTCTCGTCCATCCAGACACAGATCTCGCCGTCGGCAAAGGCGGTGAGCGAGTTGTTGCTGAGCTTCACGCCCAGCTCCCGGCAAATTTCCTCCGCCAGAGGACGGCTGGTTTTTCCGCTGAAAATCTTGACGGGTCTTCCGTTTGCGAGCATAAATTTTTCTCCTCTTCTGTCGCTTGGTTGGTTTCGTTGCGTACCTTCTATGCATCAGCTCCGCGCGGCGGGGCTCATGTATCGGCGTTTACGGCTCGGGCAGCTTGTTCTTCAGCGCCCAGTCCTTTTTGATCTGCCCCCGGGGCCGGCTGATGGCCAGGGCCTGGGGCGGCACGTCCTCGGTGACCACGGTGCCGGCGGCCACGTAGGCCCC
The DNA here is from genome assembly GCA_017519005.1 of Oscillospiraceae bacterium. GTDB lineage: Bacteria > Bacillota > Clostridia > Oscillospirales > Oscillospiraceae > JAFRPC01. The sequence goes on from JAFWTG010000053.1 coordinate 13,643, forward strand.
CTGCCCCACGTTCACCGGGGCGACCAGGGTGGAGTTGCAGCCCAGGAAGGCCCCGGCCTCCACCACGGTGTAGTGCTTTTCCGCCCGGTCGAAGTTGGCGGTGACGGTCCCGCAGCCCACGTTGGCCCCGGCCCCCAGGGCGGCGTCGCCCAGGTAGCTCAGGTGGGGGACCTTGGCGTCGGCGCCTACGCTGACGTTTTTCAGTTCCACGAAGGCGCCGGCCTTGGAGCGGGCCTCCATGACGGTGCCGGGCCGCAGATTGGCGAAGGGGCCCACCTGCAGCTCGTCGCCCAGCCGGGCGCCGGCCACCTTGGACTGCTCCACCACGCAGCCGCGGCCCAGGGTGCTGTCAACGATCCGGGTGTTGGGGCCGATGACGCAGTCCGGGCCCACGGCGGTTTTCCCCTCCAGCAGGGTGCCGGGCAGGAGCTTCGTGCCCTCCCCCACCGTCACCCCGGGGGTGACGCAGGTGCTGCCCGGGTCCCAGATCTCCACTCCCATCCGGCTCAGGGCCAGCAGGCGCTCCCGAATCAGCAGCTCCGCGATCCGGGGCAGCTCCTCCGGGGCGCTCAGGTCAAAAAAGCCGTCCTCGCAGGTGGTGGGCTCTCCGGCCCGGCGCAGGAAGTGGCCGATGGGGGCCGTCTCGTCCAGCGCCGCCATCAGCGCCAGCCGGTCCACCATGCAGGCGTTGGCCCGCTCCGGGCCCGCCCGCCGGTGCAGGGGCGCGTAGACCGTCGGTCCCGTCACCACCAGCAGGTCCCGCTCTCCGTCCTCGGCGGTGGAGAGGAAGACGTGGAGCCGGTCAGCGGGGCTCTCGTCGGAGGCGACGCTCAGCGACGCCCCGGCCGGGAAGCAGCTCCGTGCCTCCGCCAGCAGGGCCGGGCCGCAGACCAGGAAAAAGCGACTCACGCCGGCCTCCAGCAGGGCCTGGCTCAGCCAGCTCAGCAGCGGCACCCCCAGGACCCGGTGGAGCATCAGCGGCGTCTCGCTCCCGGTGCGGCAGCGATCGTCCAGCAGAAACAGCACCGCGGATCGCTCTGACATGGCCGCACCTCCTTCTCAAATCGGGCAGGCAAAAGAAAGTCCGTTATCCTACAGACTGCATTGTTTTCACTGCGGCCTATATTATAACAGACTTTCTCCGATTTGTACATAGTATTTCCGAAAATAGTTTTGCTTTTACAGGGTTCCCGGGTAGAGCCGCTCCACGGCCTGGCGGGCGGCGGCCTGCTCGGCCCGCTTTTTGCTGGAGCCGCTGCCGGTCCCCACGGGGCTGCCGTTCAGCAGCACCCGGACGGAAAATTCCTTGTCGTGGTCCGGGCCGCTCTCGCCCAGCAGCTCGTAGCTCAGGACCTGGTTCTTCTTCTGCTGGACCAGCTCCTGGAGCATGGTCTTGTAGTCGGCGTTCAGCTTGACCCGGGCCTTCACGTCCACCAGCACGAAATCGTAGATGAAGCGCCTGGCCGCACTCAGGCCGCCGTCCAGGTAGATGGCGGCGATGACCGCCTCCACCACGTCGGCGATGATGGAGACCCGCTGACGGCCGCCGCCTGCCTCCTCGCCCTTGCCCAGACGCAGGTACTCGCCCAGCTTCAGTTTTTTGGCCGTCTCGGCCAGGCTGGCCTCGCAGACCAGCTCGGCCCGGAGCTTGGTCAGCTCCCCCTCGTGGAGGTCGGGGAAGGCGCCGATCAGGTAGTCCGCCGCGGTGAAGCCCAGGATGGAGTCCCCCAGGAATTCCAGGCGCTCGTAGCTCCTGAGGCCGTCCTTATAGACCTCGTTGGCGTAGGAGGTGTGGGTCAGAGCCGTCTCCAGCAGGGAGAGGTCCCGGAAGGTATAGCCGATGGTTTTCTGGAGCTCGCGCATCACTGGGCCTCCCGGGGCAGGATCATCTTGTCCACGTTGTCGATGATGGACTGGCAGATGCCGCCCTCCACCGCCGCCACAGCCTGCCGGATGGCGCCCAGCACGGCCTCGGTGTCGGCGGAGCCGTGGGCCTTGATGACGGGCTTGCAGATGCCCAGCAGCATGGTGCCGCCCACCCGGCGGTAGTCCATGACGGACATGGCCTGCTTCAGGTCCTTCTTCAGCAGGGCCGCGCCCAGCTTGGTCTTCAGGTTCTTCGTCAGGGTCCGCTTCAGCAGGGAGCCCATGAACATGGCGGTGCCCTCCGCGCCCTTCAGGAAGACGTTGCCGGAGAAGCCGTCGGCCACCAGCACGTCGCAGTCGCCCAGCATGGCCTCCCGGCCCTCGATGTTGCCGACGAAGTTGATGAGGCCCTTGTCGCCCGCGTCCTTCAGCAGCCTGTAGCTCTCCTTGTGGAGGGGATCGCCCTTGGAGTCCTCGGCGCCGTTGTTCAGCAGGGCCACCCGGGGATTCTCCAGCCCCAGGGTCAGCCTGGCGCAGAAGGAGCCCATGATGCCGAACTGCAGCAGGAACTCCGGGGTGCATTCCACGTTGGCGCCGGAGTCGATCAGGATCAGGCTGCCGGTTTTGGTGGGGATGGTGGGGCCGAAGGCCGCCCGGCGGATGCCCCGGACCCGCTTGACCACCAGGGTCGCGGCGGAGAGCAGGCCGCCCGTGGAGCCCGCGGAGACGAAGGCGTCGCCGCCGCCGTCCGCCAGGAGCTTCAGGCCCTTGACCATGGAGCTCTCCTTCTTGGTGCGGACCACGGTGGCGGGATCGTCGTGCATATCCACCACCTGCTCCGCGTCCATGAGCTCCACGCCCTTGGGCAGGGTCTCGATGCCCCGCTCCTTCATGAGGCGCAGCAGCTCCTCCACGCGGCCCACCAGGACCACCTCCAGGCCCAGCTCCTTCGCGGCCCGGAAGCCGCCCTCCAGGAATGCCAACGGGGCGTTGTCGCCGCCCATGGCGTCAATAATGATTTTCATATTTATGTGCCTCCCTGTGTATATTTCGGGGGTATTGTTTTGAAATTGGAATGAAGAATTAAGAATTAAGAATTAAGAATCAGGAAGTAAACATTCAGAAGCATCCCGCAGATAATTCTTACTTCTTACTTCTTAATTCTTACTTGTTCCAAGGCGGACAGCGCGCGCTCGGCGATGGCCAGGTTCTTGTTCGCCTTGCCCTTGACCCGCCGGCCCAGGGGGGGCAGCAGGCCGAAGTTGATATTCATGGGCTGGAACTTCGTCACCGAGGGATCGGAGATATAGCGGCCCAGGGCACCGACGGCCGTCTCGGCGGGGAACTCCGGCACGGGCTCGCCCTTCACGCGGGCGGCCATGCAGACCGCGGCCAGGAAGCCGGAGGCCGTGGACTCCACGTAGCCCTCCACGCCGGTCATCTGCCCGGCGAAGGCCACCAGAGGATTGCGCCGGTCGGCGTAAGTCCGGTCCAGCAGGCGGGGGGAGTCCAGGAAGGTGTTGCGGTGCATGACTCCGTAGCGGAGGAACTCCGCGTGCTCCAGGGCCGGGATCATGGAGAAGACCCGCTTCTGCTCCGGGAAGCGCAGGTGGGTCTGGAAGCCCACCAGGTTGTAGACGGACCCGGCGGCGTTGTCCCGGCGGAGCTGGACCACGGCGTAGGGGTCCTTCCCCGTCCTCGGGTCCGGCAGGCCCACGGGCTTCAGAGGGCCGAAGCGCAGGGTGTCCTCGCCCCGCCGGGCCATGACCTCCACGGGCATGCAGCCCTCGAAGACCTTGCCGTCCTCGAAGCCGTGGACCGGGGCCTCCTCCGCGGCGGCCAGCTCCCGGACGAAGGCCTTGTACTGCGCCTCGTCCAGGGCGCAGTTGACGTAGTCCGGGGTCCCCCGGTCGTAGCGGGAGGCGAACCAGGCCTGCTCCATGTCAACGGATTCAAAGCTGACCAGGGGGGCCGCCGCGTCGTAGAAGCTCAAATAGCCCGCCCCGCCGAAGTAATCCATGATGGCTGCGGACAGAGGCTCCGAGGTCAGAGGGCCTGTTGCGATGATCACAGGGCCCTCGGGGATCTCTGTGATCTCACGTTCCTCTACGCGGATGCAGTGGTGAGAGCGGATGCGCTCCGTCACCAGCCGGGAGAAGCCCTGCCGGTCCACGGCCAGGCAGCCGCCGGCCTCCACGCGGGTCGCGTCCGCGCAGGCCAGGATCAGGCTGCCGCAGCGCCGCAGCTCCTCCTTCAGCAGGCCCACGGCGTTTTCCAGCCGGTCCCCCCGCAGGGAGTTGGAGCACACCAGCTCGGCAAAGTCCGGGCTGTGATGGGCCGGGGTCATCTTCAGCGGCTTCATCTCGATCAGCCGGACGGCCAGCCCCCGTTCCGCCAACTGCCAGGCCGCCTCGCAGCCCGCCAGCCCAGCGCCGACGACGGTAACTGTTTCGTAGTTCATAAGCATTCCAAGTAACAAGTAATAAGTAATAGGTAATAAGTTTAGATACTTCTTACTGATTCCTTTTTCTTCGACCCGCCGGCGATGGCGATCAGCCGATGCTCGCCCCGATCTCCGGTCCGTCCGGCGTCGGTTCCAGGTACCAGTACCAACCCGGAGCGATCTCCTCAACGGCAATCGCCGCCTTCGAGAAATCAGCCGGGTCGCCGGAGGCGTCAGGACACCAGATCAGCTCGCACCAGTACAGCGGGTGTCCGCTGGAATCCTCCAGGCTTTTGAGAAAGACGCAGCCCAGGCTGCCCAACTCCCAATCGTCGGTATAGAGCAGATCGAAAAGCTCCGTACCGCGCAGAAAGCCCGCGGCGTCCAGGATCGGATGCTCCCGCAGCTTCTCCTGCGGTACGTGCTCGCCGCTCTTGTATGCGTACAGGCCCCCGTCCCGGGGATAGAATTGATAAATCACGCTTGCCCCATGGGATTCCAGCATGCACGCAGCCAGCGCTTCCATCTCGACGGGATGGGCCTTGAGAAAGGCCTCCGCCTCCTGCCGGATCTGCGCCAGCCGCGCTTCCTCCGACGCAAGCCCCGTCGTTTCCGGGCCTTGCGTGCCGGAGACGGCTTTCGTCGTCTCATGAGCCGCTTTTGGCGTGCAGGCGCTCAGGGATATCAAAGCTGTGAGCAGAAGCAGAAGCACAAGCGCCCGTTTCATTTTTTGTCCTCCGAAGCTTTCCGCGTTTTGGTGCTTCCGGCAGCAGATTTTTTCGCGGCAGTCTTTTTCGTTGTCGTTTTCTTCGCGGCGGACTTTTTGGCGGTCGTTTTCTTCGCGGCAGCCTTTCTCTGGTTCCCTGCGTCCTGCTCCTTGCTCTCTGCTCCCTCCGCCGCCTCGGCGGCGGCCTCGGGCTTCTTATAGTACCCGCGCTTGTCCTCGGGCAGGAAGTTCTCGCACTTCTCGTTGATGCAGAAGGGCTTCATGCGGCCCTTGCCGCTGCGCTTGAACATGGTCTGGCCGCAGGCGGGGCAGTCCTGATCCGTGGGCACGTCCCAGGTCATGAAGCCGCAGGCGGGGCCGGTCTCGCAGGCGTAGAAGGCGTAGCCCTTCCTGGACTTGCGCTTCAGCATCCCGCCGCCGCACTTGGGGCAGCGGCCCGGCATGTGCTCCACGATGGGCTTGGCGTTCTTGCACTCCGGATAGCCCGGGCAGGCCAGGAACTTGCCGAAGCGGCCGAACTTGACCACCATCCGCCGTCCGCAGAGCTCGCAGACCTCGTCGGAGAGTTCCTCGGGGACCTTGATCCGGGTGTCCTTCAGGGCCTCCTCGGCCTGCTCCATCTCCTTGTGGAAGCCGTCGTAGAAGTCCCGGAGCACCTGCTTGTAGTTCAGCTTGCCGGCCTCCACCTGGTCCAGCTTGTCCTCCATGCCGGCGGTGAACTCCACGTCGATCACGTCGTTGAAGCGGTCCAGCATCAGCTGGGTGACCACCTCGCCCAGGGGGGTGGGCTCCAGCTTCTTGTCCTTCTTGACCACGTACTCCCGATCCTGGATCGTGGAGACGATGGAGGCGTAGGTGGAGGGACGGCCCACGCCCTTCTCCTCCATGGCCTTCACCAGGGTGGCCTCGGTGTAGCGGGCGGGGGGCTGGGTGAAGTGCTGCTCGGGCCTGCTCTCCACGTGGCGGAGCGGCTCGCCCTCCCGCAGCTCGGGCAGGGCGTCCAGCTTTTCCTCGTTCTCGTCGTCCCGGCCCTCCTCGTAGACCGCCAGGAAGCCGGAAAACTTCAGGCTCTGGTGGTTGGAGCGGAAGGTGTGGCCCTTGCAGTCGGTGTCGATGACGGCGGTATCGTAGACGGCGTTGGACATCTGACTGGCCACGAAGCGGCTCCAGATCAGCCGGTAGAGTCGGAGCTGATCCCGGGTCAGGTCCTTTTCCAGGCTGTCGGGGTCCAGGCGGACGTCGCTGGGCCGGATGGCCTCGTGGGCGTCCTGGGCCGCGCTCTTGGTCTTGAAGCGGCGGGGGGCGCCGGGATGGAAGGCCTTGCCGTAGCGCTCCTCCACGTAGTCCTTGGCGGCTGCCAGCGCCTCCTCGGACAGGCGCAGGGAGTCGGTACGCATATAGGTGATGAGACCCACGGCGCCGTGGCCGCTGAGCTCCACGCCCTCGTAGAGCTGCTGGGCGATGGCCATGGTGCGCTTGGGGGTCATGTTGAGCTTGCGGGAGGCCTCCTGCTGGAGGGTGGAGGTGATGAAGGGGGGCGCCGGGCTCCGGCGCTTCTCCGCCTTTTTGATCTCCCGGACGGTGAAGGTCCGGCCCTGCACGTCGTTCAGCACGGCCCTGGCCTCCGCCTCGTTGGCGAGGCCGCGCTTCCTGCCGTCCTCGCCCAGGTAGTGGGCCTCGAAGCGGCCCGGCTTTTCCACGCATTCCAGGGTCACGTCCAGAGACCAGTATTCCTCCGGCACGAAGGCCCGGATCTCGTTCTCCCGCTCCACCACCAGGCGGGTGGCGACGGACTGGACCCGGCCCGCGCTGAGGCCCCTGCGGACCTTCCGCCAGAGCAGGGGGGAGAGCTGGTAGCCCACGATGCGGTCCAGGATGCGGCGGGCCTGCTGGGCGTCCACCAGGTCCAGGTCGATGTCCCGGGGCTGCTGGATGGCCTTGGTGACCACGCCCCGGGTGATCTCATTGAAGGTCACGCGGCGGGTCTTGGCGGCAGGCAGCTCCAGCAGCTCCTTGATGTGCCAGGAGATGGCTTCGCCCTCCCGGTCCGGGTCGGTGGCCAGGTAGACGGTGTCGGCCTTGTCGGCAGCCTTCTTCAGCTCGCGGATCAGCTCCGCTTTTTCCTTCATGGGGATGTATTCCGGGGTAAAATCATGCTCCAGATCCACACCCATGGTGCTCTTGGGCAGGTCCCGCAGGTGGCCCATGCAGGCCTTCACCTGGTAAGCCGGCCCGAGATATTTTCCGATGGTCTTCGCCTTGGATGGCGACTCCACGATCACAAGATCGGGATTTTGCTTTGCCATGTATCCATTTCCTCCTGTAGGGACGGCACTCTGCCGTCCGTGTCGTGTATTCGCAGCGCAGAGACAGGCCCTGCGGTTTGTGTTTCAGGATAATTCGTATATCTTCCCGGGCCTCTGGGCAACGCGTTTTTTGATTTGCAGGAGCGTAAGCTGGGGAAGAATCAGAGACGCGGCGATACCGGTACGGTCGATCAGCGCGTCCAGCTGGAGGGGACCGTCCCGAAGCGCCTCCGCGATCCGCCTCTGGATCGGCGTCAGCGCGGAAAGCTCGATCTCCGCCCGCGCCGGGGCGGACGGCAGAGCGCCGTCCCCGCGGGGCTGTTCATGCTCGGGCGGGGCGTCGAGGGCGCCGCCCCCTACAGTGTCAGCGTTTCGATTCTGTCGTCCTGAGCGGAGCGAAGCGGAGTCGAAGGACCCGCGTCCCCCGTCTCCTGTTGCCTGTTCCCTGTTCCCTGTTCCCTCGTTTTGCCTTCTGACCGTCCCGGGGTAGCGGAACCGATAGCGCTCCAGCACGTCCCAGCCGGACTCGGCGGCAAAGGCGCCGTTCCGCAGCAGGGCGTTGCAGCCCCGGCTCAGGGGGTCGTCCGGCGCGCCGGGCACGGCGAAGACGTCCCGGCCCTGCTCGGCGGCCCAGCGGGCCGTGATCAGAGAGCCGCTCCGCTCGGCGGCCCGGATCACCGCCACGCCGTCGGAGAGGGCGCTGATGAGCCGGTTGCGGACCGGGAAGCGGCGGGCGTCGGGGGGCGTGCCGGGAGGATACTCCGAGAGCAGACAGCCGCGCGCAGGCACCCGGGCGAAGAGCTCGGCGTTCTCCCGGGGGTAGACGATATCCGGGCCGCAGCCCAGAACGCCGACGACGGAGCCGCCGCCCTCCAGCGCGCCCCAGGCCGCGGCGGCGTCCACGCCCTTTGCCATCCCCGTGCAGACCGTGCCGCCGCAGGCGGCGATCTCCGCGCCGAAGCGGCGGGCCAGCCGCAGGCCGGCCTCGTCGGCCTGCCGGGCGCCCACCAGGCCCACGATGGGGCGCTCCTCGCCGGGCAGCGTGCCCTTGTAGTAGAGCAGGATGGGGGCGTCCTCCTGGAGCCGGAGCCGGGACGGATAGACCGCGTCCGTCAGAACGACGGTGCGGACCTCCGTCTGCTCACAGCGCTCCAGCACAGCCCGCGCCGCGCGCAGGTCCTTGTCCAGCAGGGTCCTCCGCAGGGCCGGCGTCACGCCCGCCCGCAAAAGGGCCTGCTCGTCCGCCGCCCAGATTTCCGCCGGCGAGCCGAAGTCCTCCGCCAGGCTCCGCTGCCCCTTCGCGCCAAGGCCCTTCCGCTGGGTCAGCCAAATCCAATACAGATCTTGATTCTCCATACAGATTATGTTCAAGTAAGAATTAAGAGGTAAGAAGGAAGAATTGCCCGTATCGAATTGCGATCCCGTTTTACCTCTTACTTGTTACTTCTTACTTGTTAATTCTTACTTCTTACTTGCATTCTCTTCTCAGTTCCCATAAAACTACCGTCGCCGCCACCGCGGCGTTCAGGGACTCGCAGCGGGGCGACATGGGAATGATGGCTTCCCGGGCCGCGGCCGCCAGAAAGGCCTCGCTGACGCCCTGGCCCTCGGAGCCGATGACGGTCACGCAGGCCTTCAGATCCACCCGGCGGATGTCCTCCGCCCGGTCGGAGAGGGCGGTGACGCAGACGGGCAGGCCCCGCGCCCGGCACTGATCCAGGATGGCCTGCGTCTCCGCCTGGACGGGCGGACGGCGGAAGACGGCCCCCATGGTGGCCCGGACGGTCTTCTCCCCGTAGGGATCGGCGCAGCCGTCGGCCAGCACCACGGGAACGTCGAAGGCGTCGGCGGCCCGGAGGATGGTGCCCAGATTGCCGGGGTCCTGGAGCCCGTCCAGGATCAGGCTGCCGGGGACCAGCTCCAGCGGCGCAGGCTCCGGCATCCGGCAGAGGGCCAGCACGCCCTGGGGGGTCTCCATCCGGGAGATCTCCCGCATAAGCCCCTCGGGCACCCGCAGCTCCCGCACGCCGGCGGGCACCGGGAAGTCCACGCCCTCCCGCAGGAGCAGGGCGTCCACGCCCAGTCCCCAGCGCAGGGCCTCCTCCGCCAGCTTCGCCCCGTCGGCCACGAAGGCCCGGTACTCATAACGGTACTTGCGGCTGGCCATCAGCTTGCGCACCAGCTGCACGGTGGCGTTGGTCTTCGAGGTGATCCATTCCGCCATGAGACATCCTCCTTCTCCCGATCCGGTATGACTATTATATTGTATCGTAGCATAATTTCCCCGCGAATGCAAGAAAAAAAACGCAATTCGATTTCCCGCAAAAATTTCAATTGTTTTTTCCCGCAAAGTATTATACAATAAAGGACGTACAAATACCTGACGGGAGGGACTATTTTTTGGATCGCAAACGCGTAATCATCCGCACCAGCATTCTGGGCATCGCCGCCAATTTGCTCCTGGCCGGCTTCAAGGCGGCCGTCGGCCTGCTCTCCAACTCCATCGCCATCATTCTGGATGCGGTGAACAATCTTTCGGACGCGCTTTCCTCGGTCATCACCATCGTGGGAACCCGCCTGGCGGGCAAAAGGCCCGATAAGAAGCACCCCTACGGCCACGGCCGGGTGGAGTATCTCACCGCCGCCATCATCGCGGTAATCGTCCTCTACGCCGGCATCAGCTCCCTGGTGGAGTCGGTGAAGAAGATCATCTCTCCCGAGACGCCGGATTACAGCGCCGTCAGCCTGATCATCGTGGGCGCCGCAGTGCTGGTAAAGCTGGCTCTGGGCTTCTACGTAAAGAAAACCGGCGAGCGCGTCCATTCCGACGCGCTGGCGGCCTCCGGCGAGGACGCCAGAAACGACGCCGTCATCTCCGCGGCCACGCTGGTGGCCGCCGCCGTCTATCTGATCTGGGGCGTCGCCGTCGAGGCCTGGCTGGGCGCGGTGATCTCTCTGGTGATCCTGAAGTCCGGCCTTGACATGCTCCGGCAGACCATCTCCCGCATTCTGGGCGAACGGGTGGACAGCGAGCTCAGCCTCGGCGTCAAGCAGACCGTGGCCGGCTTCCCGGCGGTGCAGGGCGCCTACGATCTGATCCTGCACAGCTACGGACCGGATATGATGATCGGCTCGATCCACATCGAGGTGCCGGACACCATGACCGCCGGGCAGCTCGATCAGCTGGAGCGGGAGATCACGGACCGCGTGGCGGAGGAGCACGGCGTCATCCTCACCGGCATCAGCGTCTACTCCGTCAACACCACCGACGACGTGGTTGCCCGGACCCGGGAGGATATCCGCCGCCGCGTGATGGCCCACGACCACGTGCTGCAGCTCCACGGCTTCCACATGCACGACGACGAGATCCGCTTCGATCTGGTGGTCGGCTTCGAGGCGAAGGACCGCCGCGAACTCTTCGCCGCCATCTGCCGGGAGATCCAGGAGGCCTATCCGCAGTATCACGTCTATATCACCCTGGACAGCGACGTCAGCGACTGACGCCCGCAAAACCTCCTCTGCCCGCAGGGCAGGCAGCGTGATAAAAAGTTGAAAAACACCTCCATTTTCAATTTTCAACCTTCAATTTTCAATTCGATTCAGGACTGGAGATAACAGTCGAATGAAGCTAAACAAGATTCTGTCCCTGGCCCTGCTGACAGCGATTTCCCTGGTCCTCTTCATCGTCGAGAACCAGATTCCCGCGCCGGTGCCGGCGCCGGGGGTGAAGCTGGGCCTGGGCAATATCATCGTGGTCTGCGTCCTCTTCCTTTACGGGCGGAGGGAAGCGCTGGCCGTGCTGCTGGCGAAGCTCCTCCTCTCCGCTCTTCTCACCGGCAATCTGGGCGCCCTGGCCTATTCCGCCGCCGGAGGCCTGCTGAGCTGGGGCGGCATGTGCCTGCTGCGGCCCCTGCTGCGGCAAAGACAGCTCTGGGTCGCCTCGGTGCTGGGGGCCATGCTCCACAACCTGGGGCAGCTCCTGGCCGCCATGCTCATCGCCGCCGCGCCGGGTCTTCCGGCTTATCTGCCGGTGCTGCTGCTCTCGGGCATGGTCACCGGCCTCTTCACGGGTTTCGCCGCCCAGGCGGTGGTTCGGCGGCTGCATGGAAGCCCCTGACAAAGGAGATACGACATGGAACACAGCGACGAGCTCATTCAGGTGCTTCCCGCCGCCCCCAGGCTGCGGCTTCTGCTGGGCAAGGGCCGCGAGACCGGAGCCCCCCTGGTCTGGACCTCCTTTCTGCTGCGTCAGCCCACCGACGAGGGCCTGCTGCTCTACAACACCCTGACCCTGGAGCTGCTGCACGTGCCGTCAGCCCTGCTTCCCGCTCTGGAGGCGCCCACGGGGGCGCTGCGGGACACGCTGCGGCGGAAATGGTTCCTGGTTCCACAGGATCTGGACCAGCACGCCGCAGCCCTGGAGCTGCGCTCGACGCTCCAGGAAATGGAGCCTCCGGCAGAACAACTGAAAAAGTATACGGTCTTCACCACCACGGCCTGCAACGCCCGCTGCTTCTACTGCTATGAGAAGGACTGGACACCCCGGACCATGAGCCTCGAGACCGCGGACAAGCTGACGGACTATATGCTCGCCCACAGTGGTGGGACGCGCTTCCAGATCGACTGGTTCGGCGGAGAACCCCTGGTAAATGTGCGGGTGATTGACCGGATCTGCAGCCGGTTACAGGAGGCCAGGGCCCGGTACTGCTCCCAGATGACCTCCAACGGCTTTCTCTTCGACACGGCGATGATAGCCCGAGCGAAGGAGCTCTGGAAACTGGAAAAGGTCCAAATCACCCTGGACGGGATGGGCGAGACCTACGATCGGATCAAGGACTACAAGACCGACGGCAAAGGCGCCTTCCGGCGGGTTACGGACAATATCTCGGCCCTGGCCGCTGCGGGAATCGTGGTTCACATCCGCATGAATTACGAGCTCTACAACCTGCCGGAGATTGAGAAACTGGCCGATTGGCTGGTGGAGCGCTACCGCGGGATTCCCAGGGTTGCCGCCTATCCGGCCCCGCTTTTTGAGGACCCGGATAATCCTGATGTCTGGCACACAGAGGCTGAGCGGGACCTGCTCTGCGCCGCAGAGCTGGATATGCGGGACCGCATGGAGGCGGGTGGCCTGCGCCGCTCCCTGCCGCTGTCCCGGGAACCGGAGCTGTATATGTGCATGGCGGACCGAGGCTCTATGATTACCGTCCTGCCGGATGGGGAGATCGGCCTCTGTCAGAACTATGACAGCAGCGGCTTCATCGGCAGTCTGGACGGCCCAGCGCTTACGCAGCAGGAGCTGTACAGCGGCCGGATTCTGCGGGAGGAGATTCCCGCCTGCTCCGACTGCCCCATCTATCCCGGCTGCATCCGGCTGAAGCTCTGTCCCAACCAGATCTGCTATCCCCAGCGCCGGCATCTCCGGGAGGAAATCAAAAAACGTTCCATGCTGATGGAATGGAAGCAATATCAACATCTACAAGGGAGGACCAACGAATGAACAAGGAATGGGATCTGACGCCCCTGTACGAGGGCTTCGACACCGAAAAATTTCAGAACGACCGCAAGGCCCTGACCGAGACCGCCGCGGCCTACAACGCCTTCGCCGCCGCCCTGCCCGCCGACCGGGCCGCAGGCATCGCCGAGGGCCTGCGCCTGCAGGAGCGGATCGCGGGACTGGCCATGCCCCTGTTTGAGTATGCGGGCCTGCGCTCCGCCGTCAACACCTCCGACGAGGCGGCCGTCAACGCCCAGGCCGGTCTGGAGAAGCTGATGTCCGATATGAGCGCCGCCGACGCCGCCTTCCGGGCCTACGTGGGCAAGACCGAAAACCTGGAGGCGCTGATCGCCGCCGACCCCTTCCTGGGGGACTACGCCTATCTGCTCCGCACCATGAAGGAGGACGCTAAATACGTCCTGGATGAAAAGGTGGAGGAGGCCCTGGCCAAGATGAACCTCTCCGGCGGCTCCGCCTGGGAGAACCTCCAGGCCTATCTGAGCTCCACCGTGGAGGCGGAGTACCGGGGCGAAAAGATGAACCTCTCCGCCGTCCGCAACCTGGCCTACGACCCGGACCCCGCCGTCCGCAAGGACGCCTACGACGCGGAGATCGCCTGCTACGACAAGATCAAGGACGCAATCTCCTTCTCCCTGAACTCCCTGAAGCAGCAGGTCACCACCGAATGTGAAATGCGGAAGGCCGGCTCTCCCCTGGAGATGACACTCCGGGCCAGCCGCATGCAGAAGTCCACCCTGGACGCCATGATCGCCGCCATTGAGGAATATCTGCCCGTGTTCTGGAAGTACCTGCGGGCCAAGGCGAAGCTGCTGGGCTACGAGGGCGGCCTGAAATGGTGGGACATGTTCGCCCCCATGGGCAAAAACACCGCGACCTACAGCGTGGAGGACGCGAAGAAGTATCTGGACGAGCACTTCCGTCCCTTCGCGCCGGATATGGCGGACATGATGATGCACGCCTTTGACGACGCCTGGATCGACTTCTACCCCCATCCCGGCAAGGTGGGCGGCGCCTTCTGCGCCAACCTCGCCTGCATCAAGCAGAGCCGGGTGCTGACCAACTTCGACGGCTCCTTCTCCGACATCGTGACCCTGGCCCACGAGCTGGGCCACGCCTACCACGGCATGATGATCGAGAACCACCGCCCCCTGAACCTGGACTACTCCATGCCCGTGGCCGAGACCGCCTCCACCTTCAACGAGACCGTGGTGATGAACGCCGCGCTGGACGAGGCGGCGGACCGGGAGGTGAAGCTGGGCCTGCTGGAGAGCCAGCTGCAGGACACCACCCAGATCATGTGCGACATCATGAGCCGCTACTGGTTCGAGACCGCCGTCTTCGAGAAGGCCAAGACCGGCTTCGCCTTTGCCGACGAGCTCTGCGCCATGATGAAGGAGGCCCAGAAGCGGGGCTACGGCGACGGCCTGGATCACGACACCCTGCACCCCTACATGTGGGTCTGCAAGAGCCACTACTATTCCTCCGGCCTGAGCTTCTACAACTTCCCCTACGCCTTCGGCGGCCTTTTCGCGGCGGGCCTCTACGCCCAGTACCGCAGGGAGGGCGAGGCCTTCCTGCCCAAGTACCGGGCCCTGCTGAAGGCCACCACCGTGGCCTCCGTGGAGGACGTGGCCAAAATGGCCGACATCGACCTGGGCGACGTGAACTTCTGGCGCTCCAGCCTGGAGATCTTCAAGGCCCGGGTGGACATGTTCCTGGAGCTGGCCCAGCAGTAGCGCGGGCAATCTGCCCGCAAAAAACCTCCCCTGCCAAGGGGAGGTGCCCCAGTGCGCACACTGGGGCGGAGGGGTCCGCCCCCGCCTCGCAGGCCCCCCCGCAGGGGGCGGCCACCGGCCGCCCGCAGCACACAAAAAATCTGCGAAGGCACGGATTCCTCGCTGCGACGCGAAGCCAGTCCTTTCGGGCGCTCGGAATGACAAACAAGGAGACCCTTATGCACGAAATTGAACGTCTGATCCTCTCCCGCGAGTTTCCCTACCTCCAGCCCTGGTTCTACAACCACCCCTGGGCGCTGCGCTGCGAGCTGGGCCGGGGGAGAAGCCGCGTCGCCTTTCGCCGGAGGGCCCGGGAGCGGGCGGAGGAGATTTACCACATCCTGTTCCCCACGCCCGCCGACGCGGTGATTTTCAACTACAGGCTGGAGGACTGGTCCACCAGCGGTCCCGCCCGGACGGAGGCTCTGGGTCTCAGCGCGGAAGAAGCCGCCGCTCTGCTCAAGGCCGACATCCGCGCCGAAGTGACCCAGCTCCGTTTCCTGGAGGACATGCAGAACCGCTACCGCCACGCCGCGGTGCGGGATCTGCCCTTGGGCGAAGCGGAGGAGGGCCGCCGCCACCGCATCGTCTGCTATGCCGACGGGACGGGCTTCGACGACCTGGGCCTGCTGCGGCGGCAGCTGCGGGACGAGGGCCTGGACGTCGGCCTGGTTTCCTTCCCCAACGAGTGCATCCTCTCGGTCTACGACGACCGGGGCTGCGACGTCGTCTTTGCCGGCCCTGAAAAGCTGGCGGAATTCTACCCGCGGCTGGAGCCGTACTTCCTGGACTACGACCGGGAGGAGATGGCCCGCCGCTATGGAGGCGCCTCATGCTGCAAAAGCTGAAACTCTTACTGAAACAGCCCATCATTCAAAAGCTCGCCCTGCCCCGGCTGCGGAAGCTCTGGGCCCTGGGTCTGGTCTGCGTCCTGCTGGCGCTCAGCGTTCTGGTAAGCGCGGGCGGCGGACGGACGCCGGAGCCGACTCCCCCCTCCGGGACTGTCGAGGCCCCCGAAACGGCCCCCACAGTCCCGGCCACGGAGCCCACCGCGCCGGAGGAACCGGCGGAGCTTCAGGCCGTCAAGGGTCTGGAGCCCCTGCCCGGGGAAAGCGTCTCCGGCCTCTGCCGGGACGGGGACGGGGCCGCGGTCTTTCTGACCCGCTGGGACGACGACGCGCAGGTCTGGCGCATCCGCATGCTTCGCCTGGACCCGAAGACCGCCGCCGTCACCGAAGAGCTCGCCCTGGAGCCCATCGGGGAAAGCGCCTCCTTCGCCGTGCCGGAGCTGAACGACACGGAGATCCGCTTCGTGGACCGGGACAGCGAGCGCTGCGCGGCCTTTGACCGCAGCGGCCGCTTTCTGGGCCTGAAGGATCACCCCGTCATGAGCCGGGAGCATCTGGGCTGGCGCAACGTCCTGCTCAGCGACGGCTGCTTCTACAAGCAGCGGGCCTGGGCCGAGTTCACCCGCAGCGACAGCGGCGAGCTGAACCGGGCCGTGGCCTTCTATGACGAAAAGAGCTGCGTGCATCTGGTGGGAGAAGCCTACGATCTGATCCGGGACGCGGACGGGCACCGGCTGCTGACGGTCCGCTTCTGCGGAGACGGCAGCGAGGAGCTGGCCCTGCTGGATCTGGACGCGAAGCGCTGCGTGGACCGGCTGGCCCTGGAGCTGGGGGAGAGCGCGGACGGCCTCCTGGGTCCGGACTGGGCGCTGCTGTCCCTGACCCAGGTGGAAGAGGCGGCCACGGGCTATCGAATCTGCTTCTGGTATCCCGAGGCCGGGCAGGAGACGCCTCTCGAAACCGAGACGCTGACGGAGCAGGCCCTTTCGGACGGCGTCGACGTGCTGCGCCAGCGGCTGGAGGCGCAGGGGCTGGTGCTCCGCCTGGACGAGGCCCCCGCCGTGGAGCAAACCCCCACCACGGGTCTGCCGGTCTATGAAAGCCGCTGCGAGACCGGCGCCTCTCTCTTCGGCCAGTACTGGATTCTGACGGAGCTGGACGCCTTCGTGCAAAAGCTCCCGGCGGGCATGATCCGGGAGCTGACGGCGGCGCCGGGCCAGGCTCCCGCGGAAGCGAACGGGCTGCAGGTCTTCATCGTCCGGAACATCCCCGGCGACTCCTCCGCCTTTGCCAACGCCTGGATGGAGCCCACCATGATCTGCTTTGCCACCGAGGAATTCAACCCCACCCATCTGGCCCACGAGTTCATGCACATCATGGACCGGCGGCTGCAGGGCTATCTGACGGCCCAGCGGCAGGACCTGGAGAGCGCCTGGCGGAGGCTGAGCCCGGACTACGCCTATGAGCCGGGGCTGAGCCAGGAGCAGAGCGACGCGCTGGAGGCTTATTTCGTCTCCTGGTACGCCCGGACCGACGGGGCCGAGGACCGGGCCGAGACCTTCCAGCGGCTTTTCGACAGCGAGGAGCCGCTGACGGAGCAGTGGTGGTACAAGGACAAGCCCGGCGTCCAGGAAAAGGTCCGCTGGCTCAGCGAGACGCTGCGGGCCGCCTTCCCCAGCGTCCAGGCCGTGGAACGCGCCTGCTGGGAGAAGCTGCCGCCACCCGCCGCGGCGGACTGAACCCGCCGTTCCCCATGCCGAAACGAGGGCGTCCCCGCCGGGGGACGCCCTCGATTGCTGTTTTTTCGGCTATGTAATACAACGGCTTCTGCGGATCAGGACAGCAGCGCCATCCAGCGGCGCAGCAGGGCCAGAGCCGCGGCCCCCAGCCGCCAGACGGAGAGCTCCCGTTCCGGCAGGCGCTCCGTCCGGGGCTGCTCCCGGGAGCCGGAGCGATCCGTGAGCGCCCAGCCCAGGGACGCGATGTACGCGTAGCATTTCTCCCGCACGGGAAGCCAGGGCTGGCCGCAGCGCCGCGTGTCCCGGACGGCCTGGTGCAGCACGTTCAGATCGGTGAAGACGGCGTCCTCCCCGACCCCCAGGGTCTCGCGGATCAGCCGCAGATAGTTCTTCGCGCCGCCCGCTCCGAACTGATTGACCACCACGGCAAAATAGGCCGCCGTGGCGTCCGTTTTCATACCCCAGCTCCTGCAGAGCCGCAGATACTCCAGAATATCCCGCCGGGCCAGCTCGTCCTGGGCGGCCCGGCCGTCGGCGGAGCCCAGCAGGGCCGAGACGCAGCGGGCCTCCGCCTCCGTCAGCGTCCGGCGGGACCAGACGGTTCCCTCCCCGACGATCTCCCGGTAGAGGGAACGGGTCAGATAGTTCGCCGTGCCGGGCCAGCCGTTCAGCGCGAAGCGCAGCAGCTCCAGCGCCCGGGGACCGTGCCATTGGAGCAGGCCCAGGGAGCAGGCGCCTCCGTCGCTGCGGTTCACGGAGTCGTAGTCCCCCTCCGCCTGGGCGAAAAAGCCCTTCAGGGCCTCCACCAGCGCCTCGTCTCCCTCCCCGCCCGCCGCCCCCGCCGCGGGAGTCAGGGCCGCGCCGACCAGCAGCAGCGCCAGCAGCAGCGCGATCATCCTGTGTTTCATGGTATTTCCCTCCGTTTTCCTTGGTTTGTCTCTATTCTAGCACGACGCGCCCGCGGAAGCAGTCGAAATTCTCCCGTTTCTCCGGTTGATTTTCTTTGAAAATGATGTATAATAAAAGATAGCGTATCTGATCCGCAAGGATCCATACAGCAGCCTCGAAGGAGCGTGTTTTCATGTATCAAATCGTTCGCAAGAAAGAATTGAATCCCACCGTGACCCAGATGGAGATTCTGGCTCCCATGGTGGCCCGCAAGGCCAAGCCCGGCCAGTTCATCATTCTCCGGGTAAACAAAGAGGGAGAGCGCATCCCTCTGACCGTGGCCGGAACCGACCCCGAGGAAGGCACCGTGAAGATCATCTTCCAGATCGTCGGCGCCACCACCGCTCTGTTGAACGCCAGGAACGAGGGCGAGTCCATCCAGGACTTCGTCGGCCCCCTGGGCGTCGCCACCCACACCGAAGGCATCCGCAAGGTCTGCATCGTCGGCGGCGGCGTGGGCTGCGCCATCGCCATGCCCGTGGCCCAGGAATTCCACCGCCTCGGCGCGGAGGTCACCTCCATCATCGGCTTCCGCAGCAAGGACCTGCTGATCCTGGAGGACGAGTTCCGGGCCTGCTCCGACCGGCTTGTCGTCATGACCGACGACGGCTCCTACGCCCGTCACGGCAACGTCACGGTGCCGCTGAAGGAGATGCTGGAGGCCGGGGAGCGCTTTGACATGATCATCACCATCGGGCCTCTGATTATGATGAAATTCGTCACCCTAACGGCCAAGCCCTTCGGCGTCCCCGTCACCGTGTCCATGAATCCCATTATGATCGACGGCACCGGCATGTGCGGCGGCTGCCGCCTGACGCTGATTCAGGACGGCAAGCGCGTCACCAAATTCGCCTGCGTGGACGGCCCCGACTTCAACGGCTACGAGGTGGATTTCGACGAGGCCATGTCCCGCAGCCGGATGTACTTCGACTTCGAGCGCCACGCCTACGAGGAAACCTGCAATCTGCTGAAAGGAGGCAACTGAAATGGCCATCAACCCCAAGAAGCATGAAATGCCCTCCCAGGAGCCTCTGGTCAGAGCCCACAACTTCCATGAGGTCGCCCTGGGCTACACCGCCGAGATCGCCGTGGAGGAGGCCCAGCGCTGCCTCAACTGCAAAAACCGCCCCTGCGTGGAGGGCTGCCCCGTCAACATCGCCATCCCCGACTTCATCGCGAAGATGAAGACCGGCGACTTCGAGGGCGCCTATCAGATCATCTCCCAGTCCTCCGCCCTGCCCGCCGTCTGCGGCCGCGTCTGCCCCCAGGAGAGCCAGTGCGAGAGCAAGTGCACCCTGGGCATCAAGTTCGAGCCCGTGGGCATCGGCCGTCTGGAGCGCTTCGCCGCCGACTGGCACAACGAGCATTCCACCGAGGCCCCCAAGATGCCCGAGCCCAACGGCCACAAGGTCGCCGTCGTGGGCGCCGGCCCCTCCGGCCTGACCTGCGCCGGTGATCTGGCGCGCAAGGGCTACAAGGTCTCCATCTTCGAGGCCCTGCACACCGCCGGCGGCGTGCTGGTCTACGGCATCCCCGAGTTCCGTCTGCCCAAGGCCATCGTGGCCAAGGAGGTCGAGGGCCTGAAGGCGCTGGGCGTGGACGTGGAGACCAACGTGGTCATCGGCAAGACCCTGACCATCGACGAGCTCTTCGAGGCCGGCTACGAGGCGGTCTTCGTGGGCTCCGGCGCGGGCCTGCCCAACTTTATGAACATCCCCGGCGAGAGCTGCAAGGGCGTCTACTCCGCCAACGAGTTCCTGACCCGCTCCAACCTGATGAAGGCCTACAAGGACGACCCCGTGACGCCCATCATGAAGGGCGGCAGGGTGGCCGTGGTGGGCGGCGGCAACGTGGCCATGGACGCCGCGCGTACCGCCCTGCGGCTGGGGGCCGAGCACGTCTACATCGTCTACCGCCGCTCCATGGAGGAGCTGCCCGCCCGTAAGGAAGAGGTGGAGCACGCCATCGAGGAGGGCATCGACTTCCGCCTGCTGCAGAACCCCGTGGAGGTGCTGGGCTACCACAATCCCGAGAACCCCCGCGACCCGA
>JAFWTG010000054.1 GCA_017519005.1 Oscillospiraceae bacterium
ATTGTTCGATTCGTTCCGGCTGGAATCGCGCCATACTTCGTTGTCGTCCTTGCCGGGCGTCAAGCCCGCCTGCGTCCTCCGCCTCGTCTGGCGCGATTCCCACTCGGAACGCTTTCGAACCCTTCAATCAAATATTAGTATAAAAACAGAAAAACACGCTCCGTTGACCGATTCGGTCAGCGGAGCGTGTTTTTGTTGCCGATTATTCCGTGGAGAACCACAGGCTCAGGCGGTTTTCGTCCGCCCGGCGCTCGTAGGTCATGGAGCGGGCGGTCTGGTGGATGATGCCCAGGCCCATGCCGCCCTCGCTCATAGACTCAAAGGATTCCGGCTCCTTGGGCTCCACCGTGGGATCGAAGGGAATGCCGTCGTCGGAGAAGTCCGCCCGCAGCTGCTCGCCCTCCAGGCGGCAGCGGAAGCGGAGCCGCTTGGCGCCGGAGTAGGAGACGACGTTGGTCAGCAGCTCGTCGCAGGCCAGCAGGGCAAGGCGGGCCGCCGGGCTCTGGCCCAGCAGGGAGAAGACCCGTTTCTTGACGGTCTCAAAGGACGCCAGCTCCAGGGGCAGCTCCTCCCAGTCGGAGTCGCTGTTCTGCATGCGGCGCAGGGCCAGAATGGCCTGATCGTCAAACTGGTCGCCGCCGCCCACGAAGGCGTCCAGGGCGGCAGACACCGCATCCAGCGTCCCGGCGGCGGTGCTGCCGGCAGGCAGGGACGCGCCCAGCGCCAGGAGCCGCTCCTCCCCGAAGAAGCCGGAGCGCTCGCTGCGGGCCTCCGTGAGACCGTCGGTATAGAGCAGGATTCCGGCGCCGGGGGCGAAGCGCATTTGCTCCTCCACGATGCCCGCGTCCTCAAAGAGGCCCAAGGCGATGCCCGGTTCCGGGCTCAACAGCTCCGCGTCGGCGCCGAAGAGCAGGGGCCGGGTGTGGCCGGCGTTGGCATAGCGGAACTCGCCGGTGGCCGGGTCCAGAACGCCCACGAAGACCGTGGCGAAGAGCCCCTCGGGGTTCATGCCGCAGAGCGCGTCGTTGGCCGCGTTGAGCGCCGCCGCGGGCCCCAGGCCGGAGAGCAGCTTCTCCCGCAGCAGGGTCTTGGCGGAGGACATGAACATGGCCGCGGAGACGCCCTTGCCAGAGACGTCGCCCACCAGCGCGCAGACCTTGCCGTCCCGGTCAAAGCAGTCGTAGAAGTCGCCGCCCACCATGCGGGTGGGGCGGGAGATGGCGGCAAGCTCCCAGCCGGGACCCTTCAGGTCTGTGCGCTCGGGCACGAGACCCTGTTGGATGCGCCGGGCCACCTCCATCTGCACGTCCGCCTCCAGCTGCTGCTTGGTCAGATCGCCGATGCGGGCCAGATAGTCGTTGATGTCGCTGCGCATCTTCTCAAAGGATTCGGAGATCTCCAAGATCTCTCCCACGGAGTTGATCGCCAGCGGCTCCGGGTTCTTGTCCCGGTCCGCCACGAAGGAGTTCATCCGGGCGGAGATCTTCCGAATGGGCTGGACGACCCGCCGCGTCACCAGAAGCAGCAGAACCACGTAGGCCAGCAGCATGGACAGCAGAATGGGGATCAGCTGCCGCATCGTCCGCTGGAACAGGAGCCTCTGCGTCACCTGGAAGCCGAAGTCGGCGCCGATCATGGCGGCGATCTCGCCGTTCACGTCCCGATAGGGGACGATCCAGGTCAGCTCCTTCCCGTTTTCATTATCGGTGGTGACGAGGGCCGCGTCCAGTTCGCCGTCCAGGATTCGATGCTCATCCTTCCCCAGCTGGACCTCGATCTGCGTGCCGGAAGCGCGGGTCTCCTGGACGGTTTTGTCGGCCTCGTCGTCGGAGGCCACGCAGACCAGGTACGTGATGGACTGTCGGTCCTCCGCCACGACGTAGACGTAGAGATAGTCCATCTCAAAAACCTGGCACAGCTTGCGCATGGTGTCGCGGTCAAAGGCGTAGGCCATCCCGAAGCCCTTGCGGGACGTGCCGAAGCCGGAATGAGAGAGGCTTCGCTGCGTCAGCGCGGCGCAGTCCATCGCCCGGATTTTGCGTTCCTCCAAAGAACTCTTGCGGAAATCATACCAGCTCCACAGGCAGGTGGCGGCCACGGAGACCGCCAGAACCACCGCGAAGCTGAGCGCCAGCCAGCGGCGCAGCGTGCGGGTCATGCCTCGATGCGGAGACGGCGATCCAGACCTGTCATGCGGATCACGTTTTGGATCTCGCTGCTGACGTTCCGAAGCGTCAGATTTCCGCGCAGCTTCTTGTGGGCGGCTACCAGCTGCCGCAGGCCGGCGGAGGAGACGTACTCCACCTCGGCCAGGTCCAGGGTCAAAGCCTCGGTCTCAGGAGCCAGCTCATTCAGCGCGGCCTCCAGCTCGGGAGCGGATTGGGTGTCCAGCCAGCCGCTGAGCTTCCATTCCGCCCGGGCGCCTTCCGTGTTTTTTTCAATGGTCATTGCAATTCCTCCTTTGTTGTGTCGGGACGATCAAAGATCTTCTTCAAACATTTCCAGCTCGTCCAGAGCCTTCAGCATCTGGACGATGTAGGTCTCGCCGGTGACGGGCCACTTGAAGCCCAGCCGGTAGAGCGCGTTGGTGGTGAAATCACAGTCCGCGCCCAGGATGTAGCGCCGCTCCGCGCCTTCCTTGCTTTCGTAGGCGATCAAAGCGCCGCCGGCGCTGCCGGCCTGCGCCATGCGCTGGGCGAACTCCTCGTCCTCCACGGTCTCCATGTCGAAGCCGTAGGCCCGCATGGCGTAGAGAATGTCCGCAAAGGTGACGGTGTGATTGTTGATGGGGTGGAAGACCGTGAATGCCTTGTCCGTTCCGGCCAGCAGCAGAATGGCCTCGGCGGTCATGTCGATCTCGGAGAAGTCCGTGACCGCGTTGAGCAGGGAGTAGGGGATCGCGCCAATGGCCTTGTAGCTGGCCAGGGAGCGGATAAAGGCGTTGCTGCGGAAGTTCACCTGGAACTCGCCGTCGGAATGGCGGCCCATCAGGTTGCCCAGACGGGCGATCTTGGCGTCAAGCCCCCGGCCCACGGCCTCCAGAATAGCCCGCTCCGCCTTGAACTTGGAGTGGATGTAGGCGTTGTCCAGCAGCTGGCCCCGATAGAGTTCCCGCTCGCTGATGCACCAGTCTCTGGGCGGCTCGCCGTCCAGACCCTCGCCTGCCACGCTGACCGTGGAGGTCAGCACCAGCCGGCGGCCGGTCTTCTCGCACAGGGCAATCAGGTTTTCCACACCCCGGACGTTGACCTGCTCCAGGCTGTCGTCCTTGACGAAGTGCTTCACCAGGGCGGCGCAGTTGATGCAGGTGTCGAAGGGAACCTGTGCGGCGGCGGCCACGGCAGCCGCGTCCGTCACGTCGCCGGGGACGACGGCCACCCGGCCCTCGTCCAGCCAGCGATCCAGCGGCTCCTCAAAGTAGTAGTAGTACAGCTCCTTCAGCCGGGCCAGGGGCTGCTCGCCCCGCAGCAGGCAGTAGGCGGTGCCGTCGTAGTTGTGCAGGTATTCCCGCAGCACGTGGATGCCCAGGAAGCCGGAGGCGCCTGCCAGCAGGATGCTGCCGATCTCGCCCCTGCGGATCTCCCGCAGGTAGTCGGCGCTGTTGTGGGAGAGGTCCAGGGCGCTGTAGTCGTAGCTCCGGATCTCGTCCTGGGCGTCCGCGTCGGCGGCCTGTCCCTCCCCGGCGGCCATGGCCGCCAGGGCCTTGGGCGTCTGCGCCTTGAAGATGTCGGCGTAGACGATGGGATAGCCCTTGTCCGCCGCGTTCATGGCGATGATGGCGGCGGAGAGGGAGGTGCCGCCCAGCTCGAAGAAGTTGCCGTCGGCGCTGACCTTATCCAGGTTCAGCAGCTCCGCGAACCAGCCGCAGAAGTCGGCCTCCACGGCGTTGCCCGGCGCCACGTAGGCGCTGAGGTCCGGCTTGTACTCCACCTTGGGCAGGCGCTTCTTGTCGATCTTGCCGTTCTGGGTAAGGGGCATTTCCGGCAGCTGCATCAGCACGCCGGGGACCATGTAGGCCGTCAGGGTCTTGGAGATCACGGCCTTAACCTCGGCGGGGTCCAGCTCCCGGCTGGCGGTGTAGTAGCCCGCCAGGAAGCGGTTGTTCTCCTCGCCGGTCATCACGACGATGCTGGTCAGCACGTCTGGGCAAGCGTTGATGGCGCTTTCAATCTCGCCCAGCTCCACCCGCAGGCCGCGGAGCTTCACCTGGTTGTCGGTGCGGCCCCGGAAGCGGAGCCGTCCGTCGGAGGTCCAGGCGGCCACGTCGCCGGTGCGGTAGGCCTTGTGCCCGTTCAGCGTGAAGAATTTTTCCGCGGTCAGCTCGGGCCGGGCCACGTAGCCCAGGCCCACGCCGTCGCCGGCGATCACCAGCTCGCCCGGGACCAGCGGCGGCAGGATAGCGCCCTGCTCGTCGAGGATATAGGCCTGCACGTTGGAGGCCGGACGGCCGATGGTGATCATGCCGGGGTCCGTCACCTGGTCCATGGTGCAGCTGATGGTGGCCTCGGTGGGGCCGTAGCCGTTCATGATGTAGGCCTCGGGGTTGAGGGCCAGAATCTTGCCGTAGAGGGCGGCGGGGAAGGCCTCCGCGCCGAAGTCGTAGGACTTCACGTTTTGCAGGGCCTCCTTCATCACCGGCAGACCGATGCAGTTGGAGAGGAAGGAGGGGGTGCAGCTCATCATGTCCACGCGGTTTTCCGTCATAAAGCGGGCCAGGGCGGCGGGATTGTGGATCTCCTCCTCGGTGGTCATGCAGACGGTCATGCCGTGGGCCAGGGGGATGAATTCCTCCATGACGGAGACGTCGAAGGTGATGGCGGCCAGAGCCAGGGAGACGCTGGCCCGCTCCGTATAGCCCAGAATCTCCGGGTTCTTCTCATTGGCGTCCAGGAAGTTCAGCAGGTTGCGCTGGGTGAGCAGCACGCCCTTGGGCTTGCCGGTGGAGCCGGAGGTAAAGATGCAGTAGGCCAGGTCGTCCGGCTGTACGGGCAGATCGGGGTTCTCCGGGTTCGGGTTCTTCAGCAGCTCCTCCACCGCCACCACCGGGCAGGCCAGGGAGCGCAGGAAGCTCTCCCGCTCCGCCAGCAGGGCCTCGGTGACCACCAGCACGGCGGATTCGGAGTCCTCCGCCATCACCCGCACCCGCTCGTCGGGGTAGCTCGGATCAATGGAGAGGAAGGCGGCCCCGGCCTTCAGGATGCCCTGGCGGACCATATAGACGTATTCGCAGCGGGGCAGCATCAGCGAGACGATGCGGCCCACGGCGCCCAGCGCCATCAGCGCGTGGGCAATGCGGTTGGCGCTCTCGTTCAGCTCGCCGTAGCTGACCCGGGCGCTGGGGGTGATGACGGCCATCCGCTCGGGATGCTTCGCCGCGTTCTCCTCCAGGAGGCAGCGCACGGGGCGGAAGGGTACGGGCCAGTCGGTTGCGTTGATCTCCCGGAGGAAGGACTCGCCCGCCGGGGAGAGCAGCTTCAGCTCCTTCAGGGTCTGTCCGGCCAGCATCCCCTGAAGGATCATGCCGTAGAGCTCGGCCATCCAGCGGGTCTGCGCCTCGGTGAAGAGATCCTCCCGGTACTCGAAGGAGACGCTGTAGACCCCGTCCTTCTTCCACACGTCCACGCTCATGGGCGCCTTGGCGTCCTCAAAGGGCTGGGGAATCTCGGCGGCCTTCTGGCCGGCTACGGTGAAGCCGGTGAAGGCGTCGCCCTGGTAGGCGAAGAGCACGTCGGCGTTCACGTCGTAATCCCGCACCGCCTCGGCGAAGGAATACAGATCGTTGGCGGTCAGCTCCTGGATGCGCTTCTGCACGTCCCGGATGAAGTCGCAGGCGTTCCGGTTCGGGTCCGCGAAGAGGTAGATGGGGTAGGTCTTCACCAGCATACCCATGATTCGCAGGGTCTCGGTCCGGGTGCGGCCGTTGTAGATGGAGGCGAAGAGCGCCTCGTCGGAGCCGTTCATCCGGGCCAGCAGATAGCCGAAGGCCGCGGTGAAGAGGGCGTTTTCGGTCAGCTTGTGCTCCTTGCAGAAGGCCAGGACCCGCTCCGGCGTCACGTCGGGCAGTCCGTGCTCCGCCGCCGCGGCCCTGCCGGTGCCTTCCTTGGGGGCGGCGCGCTCCGGCGCGGGCAGAGAGGCGACGCTGACGCCGCTGAAGATGCCGTCATAGACGGCCTTGGCCTTGGCCAGAGCGTCGGTCTCGCGGCGCTGCTTCTCGTCCAGAGCCAGCTGCAGGCCGTTGTAGCTCTCGGGCTTCAGGGTTTCGCCCTGCCAGGCCCGCTCAATGTCCTCCATCAGTACGGCCACGGAGCTGCCGTCCATGAGAATGTGGTGGAAGACCATGTGGAGGTACAGGGCGTCGGCGGTCCGGATCAAGCGGAAGCGGAAGAGCGGGGCCCGGGCCAGCTTGAAGACCACAGACTCAAAGCGAAGCTGCCGCTCCAGCGCCTCGCCGTCCAGCGGGGAGTCCTCAATGGGGAGCTCCCATTCCAGCTCGGGATGGGCGATCATCTCCGCGCCGCCGGTCTTGGAGGGCTCCACGGAGCACTTCATGGCGGGGTGGGCCTCCACGGCGGCCCGGATGGCCGCGGCCAGGCGCTGGGCGTCGGTGTCCCGGCTGAGCTTCAGCAGGAAGGGAATGTTGTATTTATCGCTGGTTTCATCCATCCGGCACTCCAGATAGATGCCCAGCTGGGTCTGGGTCAGAGGCGCGGAGCGGATTTCCTCCGGGGCGGCCTCGGGGGCCTCCTCCGCGGGCTTTGCCCCGCGCCAGTGGGCCACCAGGGCGTTTTCAATGTCCAGGACCCGCATGCCCTGGAGCAGCTCGCTGACCTCGGGGCTGTAGCCGTAGGCCTGTTCCAGCTCCACCATCAGCTGCATGGTGGAGATCGAGGTGAGGCCGGCGTCGGTCAGCACCGTGCCGACGCCGAAGCCGGTGCTGCCGATGACCCCCGCGCAGAGCTTCATCAGCTCCTGCTCCAGGGCGGTCAGCTCCCGGTCTGCGCCGTGCTCCTCCTCGGCGGGCTTCCGCTCGGGCTTGGGCAGGCGGCGCTTGTCAACCTTCTGGTTCTGGTTCAGGGGGATGGCGTCCAGCTCCATGATGACGGCGGGGACCATGTAGGGCGGCTTGCGCTGGCGGATGAAGCTCTCCAGCTCGCCGGGGGCGACGCTCTGTCCCTGCTTTACGACGATATAGGCCGCCACGTATTTGCCGCTGCCGCTCTCGTTGTCGAAGGCCTGGACGGTCACGTCCTCCACGGCCGGGAAGTCCCGGATCACCGCCTCGATCTCCGAGAGCTCGATGCGGAAGCCGCGGATCTTGACCTGGCCGTCGCTGCGGCCGATGAAGTCGATCTCGCCGTTGGGAAGGAAGCGGACTGTGTCGCCGATGTGATAGACCCGGTCGCGGCCCTCCTCGCTGCAGAAGGGATTGGCAGTGAAGCTCTCGGCGTTCTTCTCGGGCCGGTTCAGATAGCCCCGGCCCACGCCGCGGCCGGCGATCCACAGCTCGCCCGGCACGCAGGGGGGCACGCGCCGGCCCTGCTTGTCCACCACGTAGAGGGCGGCGTTGGCAAAGGAAGCGCCGATGGGAATGCGCAGATAGTCCCGATCCACCAGCTTCCTGGTGACAAAGATGGTGCATTCCGTGGGACCGTAGACGTTATAAAGCT
The DNA here is from genome assembly GCA_017519005.1 of Oscillospiraceae bacterium. Taxonomy (GTDB): domain Bacteria; phylum Bacillota; class Clostridia; order Oscillospirales; family Oscillospiraceae; genus JAFRPC01. The sequence goes on from JAFWTG010000054.1 coordinate 7,668, forward strand.
CCAGCCCCTCCTGGGGGGAGGTGGGCGCCAGCTTTTCGCCGCCCACCGACAGGGCCCGCAGGCAGGCGGGCCGATAGGGCGACACGGCAAACTGCCGTCCCACCTGGGTGGTCATAAAGGCCACGCTTACGTTGTGCTCCGCCCAGTAGGCGCCCAGGGCGGGCAGGTTCAGCCGAAGCTCCTCGGGCACTACGCAGACGCAGCCGCCGCCGGTGAGGGCGGGGTAGAGGTCCATCATGTTGGCGTCGAAGCCGTAGCTGGCGTAGGCGCCGTGGACGGTGCCCTCCGTCATTCCGTAGGCCTCGCGGTACCAGCGGCAGAAGTTGACCAGATTGCCGTGCTCCAGGATCACGCCCTTGGGCACGCCGGTGGAGCCGGAGGTATAGAGCAGGGTGAAGGCGTCATGGCCGTCGGGGGTCGGGAGCGTCTCTCCCGCAGGCAGCTTCGGCAGCGCGGGGACCTCCTTCGTCAGCAGGAATTCGCCGTCCCAGCCGGCCAGCAGGCCGGTCAGGTCCTCGTCGGCGATGACCAGGGCGGCCGCGGCGTCCTGGACCATGAAGACCAGACGCTCGGGGGGATAGGAGGGGTCCAGCGGCTGATAGGCCGCGCCGGATTTCAGCACCGCCAGGGAGGCGATGACCATATATTCGTTTCGATGGATCAGAACGGAGACCACGCCGCCGCGCCTGATGCCCCGCTGCCGCAGGGCCCAGGCGATCCGGTCGGAGGCCTCGTCGATCTCCCCGTAGCGCAGGGTCAGATCCTTGATGATCAGGGCGGGGGCGTTGGGCAGCTTTTTCGCCTGGGCGCGGAAGAGGGAGATCACGTCGTTGGGGCCGCTGATCGGCTCCTGGCCGGGGATGAAGCTGTCCAGCAGGGCCAGCTGCTCCTTCGAGGTGACGTCGATCTCCTGGAAGCGTTCCCGACAGAGGAACTCCAGGACCGTTTTGTCAAAGGAGGCGGCAAAGCTGGCGATGCTCTCCGGCTCGTAGAGGTCGGTCCGGTAGGAGAGCCGCAGCAGATAGCCGCCCCGGCTCCGGAACACCTCCGCCAGCAGCTCGTCCTTGGGGTCGTCGCTCTGGACGACCTCCGGAACGAGACTCCCGCCCAGGAACTCCATCTTCGTCTCCAGGTCGCCCTGGTAGGCGAAGAGCGTCGGAACGCTGAGGCGGAAGCGGGAGCAGGCGTCCGCGAAGGAGAAAAGGCCGTTTTCCCGGCTCCCGCGGAGCTGTTCGTCCAGGGCCTTCAGATGCTCGGCCACGGATTCCTCGCCGCGGAAGCGCTCCAGCACCGGGAAGGTCTTGACGAACATACCGATGTCGTTCAGAGTCTCCGGGCTGCGTCCGTTGTGGATGGAGGCGTAGAGGGCCTCCTCCGTGCCGGAGAAGCGGCTGAGCAGCCAGCCGTAGACGCCGGTAAAGAAGCTGCTGGTTTTCACGCCCAGGCCGTGGACAAAGTCGGAAAGGGCCTTGGCGTCCACGGTCAGCGGCAGGGTCAGGAAGGCGTTCTTCGGCTCGCCGCTCTCCTTGTCGTGGATGGGGGCGCTGCAGAGCTCCGCGTCGGAGAGCAGGGCGTCGTACCAGGCCTCCGCCTTCGTGAAGGCCTCCGTCTGGCGGGCCTCCTGCTCCCGGCGGGCCAGGTCCGCGGCGCTGAGGGTTTCACCCAGAGGGGCTTCCCCGGCGTAGGCGCGGTTGAGCTCGCGGATCAGGACCGCCGTGGAGCTGCCGTCAAAGAGAATGTGGTGGAAGTCCACGAAGAGATAATCCCGCTCGCTTCCGTGGAGAATGTTCAGGCGGTACAGCGGCTCCTCCGGGTCGGAGAAGGGACGCACCAGCCGGGAGAGCTCCGGCTCGCCGCGGCTCTCGTCGATGCTGACCGGAAGCTCCTCCGGCCTGCCGCTGGGCGTCAGCCGCTTCACGCTTCCGTCCGCCTCCATGCGGAAGCGGGACAGCACGCAGGGATGCGCCCGCAGCGTGTCCCGCAGGGCGGCGCGAAGCCGCTCCGTGTCCGTCCCCTCCGGGAGGGGGAAGAGGAAGGGAAGGTTGTAGGCCGTTCCCTGCGGATTTTTCCGCCAATCCAGATAGATCCCCAGTTCCGTCATGGAAACGGGAGAGACGATCCATTCCATGCTCATTGTGTGCTCCTCCTTCTATGTTGAGCTTGTTTCAGCAAGCTGAAGCTGACGATCAGCGCCAGGGCCTGGGCCGCGACCCAGCTGAACCAGATGCCCTCGGTGCCGAAGCAGGCCACCAGCAGCAGCAGCGCGGCGATCAGGAAGACCGAGCCGCTGCACAGAGAGATCAGCAGGGCCCTGCCGACCTTCTCCTGGGCCTGGAAGTAGTACATGATGATGCTGTTGAGCCCGATCAGCGGGATCGAGAGGGCGTAGATGCGGATACCGGACAGGGACAGGGACAGCAGCGCTCCCTCCCGGATGGAAAAGAGCCTGGAGATGAGGCCGGCCCCGACAGCATACAGGACCGCCAGCCCCAGGGTGCCGATCAGCTCCAGCCGGACGCCGTGGCGGAAGGCCTGCCGGATGCGCTCCGGGAGCTTCGCGCCGGTGGCGGCGGCCAGGATGGGCTGCGCAGCCTGCCCCACGCCGTCATAGACCGCCATGGAGGTCATGGACAGCTGGGTAATCACGCCGAAGACCGTCACGTAATCCTCGCTGCCCACCCGAATGACGGTGTTGTTGAAAATATTGGTGGAGACGGTCATTCCCAACTGGGAGGCCGCCAGCGGGATCCCGGCCCGCCACATCCGGAGCCCCCGGCCCCGCAGGCAGCCGCGCAGGAATCGCAGTGTGTTTTGTTTGCTGAGGAAATGGGTCAGGTTCACCCCCATGCCGACAGTATAGGCCAGGCAGGTAGCCAGGGCAGCGCCCCGGGGACCCAGCTTCAGCGGACCCACAAAGAGAATGTCCAGCGCCAGGTTCGTCACCGCGCAGGAAAGCGTTGCCGCCAGGACCCGGTTCGGGTCGTTGTCCACGCGGACGAAGAAGAGCAGATGGACGTAGACCATCAGAGGAATCATAAAGAAGAACAGGACGTGAACGTATTCCGTCGTATCCTTCGCCAGGGCCTCATTGGCGCCGAGGAGCTTCACCACGGGGCCCGTGAAGAGCAGCCCCACCAGGGTCAGCAGGCCGCCGCAGACCAGCATGTGGATCACGGAGGCGGAGAAATAGCGCTGGGCCTCGTCCCTGCTGCCCTCGCCCAGATACTGGGCGTAGAGGGTGGAAGCGCCGGAGGCGATCAGCATGCCCAGGGTGTTGACCAGCATATACACGGGCATACAGAGCGACACCACCGCCATCATTCCCGGCCCCAGGTAATGGGTGAGGATGATCGCGTCGATCAGGGAGGCCACCGTCGCCGTCAGCAAAGAGCCAATGGCGGAGGGAAGAAGCCGTCGGTACAAAGCCCGGATCGGGTCGTTGACGTAGTCGATTTCCCGCGCCGCCGCTGTTGATCGTTTGAAGCGCATTGTGTACATACTCCCTTTCCGTTCACACTTGGGCGGACCGCCGGACGGGCCGGCCCAGCTAATATTATATCATAACGCGCAGGAATTGTCACGCACTATTATACATTTTTTATGCATGCATTTCCGCCTGCTTCCGGAAGCTCCGTTTTTGTCTCCGGGCCGTCTCCGCCCCTTGCAATTCCGGGCCGCTTGTGTTATGATGGATAAAACCAATCAAAAGGGAGGGGGTCCCATGCAGGATCAATCCGCCAAAACCGGGCTGTGGAAGGCCCTTCCGCCGGCGGTCCGTTCGGCCTTCGTCTGCTGCTTTGCCGCGGGCTTTCTGGCCCATATCTTTGCCTTTACGAACATTATCCCCAACTCCGACGGCGTCTCCCGGGTCTTCGACGCCCAGCAGATGACCATCTCCGGCCGCTGGTTCCTGCACTACGCCTCCATGTGGAACGGCTTCGTCCAGGCACCGGCTGTGATCGGCTTCTTTTCGCTGCTCTTCCTGTCTCTGGCCGCCGCTCTGACCGCCTCCATGCTGAAGCTGAACAGTCCTCTGCTGGGGGGCCTGACCGGCGCGCTGATGTCGGTTTTCCCCTCGGTGGCCTACACCTTTCTCTATCTTTTCACCGCCTCGGCCTACTGCTTCGGCCTGCTGCTGGCGGTGCTGGCGGTGTGGCTCACGCAGCGTTATCGCTTCGGCTTTCTCTTCGCGGCCCCGCTCCTGGCCTGCGCCGTGGGGACCTACCAGGCCTATCTGGCCGCGGCGGCGGCCCTGGCGCTGATCTGCGTGATTCGCTTCGCCCTGGAGGAGGGAAAACGCGTCCGGGAAATCTTTCTCACGGGCCTGCGGCAGCTGGGCCTGCTGGCCCTGGGGCTGGGACTCTACTGGCTGATCCTGCAGCTCTTCCTGAAGCTCAAGGATCTGACCCTGCTGAACTACAAGGGCATCGGCAGCTTCGGCGAGAGCTTCTCCCTGGGAGCGCTCCCCGGCATGCTTGCCTCGGCCTATTCGGATTGCTTCCGGTATTTCTTCGTCCCCCACAGCGTCTGCAGCTATACGACCCCCGTGGCCGCTGCGGCCAACGGTCTGCTGGCGCTGGTCGGTCTATGGGGCTTCGTCCGGCTGCTCCGGCGCGGCGTTTTTGCCAAGCGGCCCGGAGCCCTGGGCCTGACGCTGGCACTCTTCCTCCTGCTGCCCCTGGCGCTGGATCTGACGGTGCTGATGGACAAGCCCATGCCCATCATGCGCTACGCGCTGGTGTTTGCCTACGTGCTGGCGCTGGCCCTGGCGGACCTGGCGCTGGCCGCCCCGGAGCGCCCGGCGGAGCGGAGCAGACAGAAGCAGCGCAGCCCGGCCCGCCGGAGCGCTGCGCTGCGCTGGGCGGCGGTCTGCGCCGCAGCCCTGAGCCTGATCGTCAGCTTCAACGTGATCAACCTGGCCTACACCGTCTCCGCGCAGGCGCACCGCTCCACCGAGTCCTTCGCGGCGCGGCTGGTGGAGCGGGTGGAGTCCGCCCCCGGCTACGAGCAGGGCATGCAGGTGATCGTCATCGGCGGCTTCCCCAGCCGGATCTACCGAAACGACGTGGAGGCCTTCGCGCTGGTGGAGGATTACAGCAACCTCTCCAGCTCTGTGATGCCCCTGAACAAGCACGTCTACTACTACCTCAACGACTGGCTGAACGTCCCCTGGCCGGAGCCCGACGAAAAGACCATGAAGGCCGTCTCCGCCAGCGCCGAATTCCAGGCCATGCCCCTCTACCCCAGCGACGGCAGCGTCGTGGTCTCCGACGGCCGGGTGATCGTCAAGCTGGCCTCGCGGTACACGCCAAAGCAGCCCTACGAGATCGCCTACGAAAACCGCAGATAACGAACGCCAAGGCCGCCGGCACAGCCGGCGGCCTTGGCGTTTTCAGAAAAAGGGAAGGATTGACTGCCCGCCGGACCGGTCAGGGCAGGGCCTGTGCGCCCGTCTGGGGCTCCGCGGCGGGACGGTCCAGCAGGGCGAAGTAGCGGTCCCTGGCCCGCTGGTAGGCGGCGTCGAAGGCCTCGTCGCCGCCGGCATGGAGCTTGTCAAAGTAGAGATGCTCGTGGTCGGCCAGTTCCGGATAGACGCGCACCAGGGTTGCGATGCCCACGTTGGAGCAGACGGCGCCGATCCGGCGGAACTCCACCATCAGGTTCGTGTAGGTGGAATCGGCGTAAACGTTGCACTCGCCGGTGCTCATGCGCTTCAGGTGGTTCCGCTTCAGCACGTTGAGCAGGTCCGCGGAAACCTGGACCAGGGGCTCGATCCGCTGGGCGGCGTCCACGTCGCGCTTGCGGAAGGTCTGGTCCGTCTCGTCCAGAATGTTCATGATGGCGCTCTCCAGCACCGCCAGCTCCGAGAGCGCGGCGGCGGAGAGATGGGTGCCGTTCTTGTGGAGGGTGGCCGCCAGCTCCGCGATGTTCACCGCGTGGTCGCCCAGGCGCTCAAATTCCGAGGTGACCTTGTAATACTGGTCCATGATGGCCACGTGGTCCTGCATCTGCAGGTGGGGCAGGAAGCTCACCAGATACTTGCTGATGCAGTCCGTCATCCGGTCGATCTCGTCCTCCTCCGCCAGAATTGTCTGATGGAGGGCGGGGTCGTATTTGTTCAGCAGCCGGAAGGACTTCTCCGTGTTGCTCCGGGAGGCGGTAAAGACCGTCAGCAGCAGGTGATAGCAGCTCTGGAAGGCAAGGGCGGGTGTGTCAAAGAAGACCGGGTTCAGAGCGTCGGTGACGGTCTTGTACTTGCTTTCCTTCACCGGGGCGTTCTTCACGATCCGCAGGCTCATGCGCTCAAAGACGCGCAGCATGGGGATCATGGGCAGGGCGCAGGCCAGGTTGAAGACGGTGTTGGTGTTGGCGATGATGCCGGAGTTGACGGTCCGCTCCCAGAGCCCGTCCAGCAGGCCCAGCTGGTGGGCAAGGGTAACGCCAAGCAGGACCATGGCGGATTTGCAGAGGTTATAGAGAATGTTCACCACGCCAACACGCCGCGCCTCGGGCTTGGCGCCGATCCAGCAGACGATGGCCGTGGTGACGCAGTCGCCCAGGTAGACGCCCACGATCAGCGCATAGATCGACTTGAAGGCCAGCAGGCCCGTGGCTGAAAAGGCCTGCAGGATGCCGATGGTGGCGGAGGAGCTCTGAAGCACGAAGGCCACGCCGGCGCCGGTGAGATACCCCAGGAAGGGGCTGTCGCCCAGGCTGGCGAAGAGCTTTTCGAAGGCGCCGGACTCCGCCAGATTGTTGACGGCGCCGGTCATATTCAGAAGGCCCGAGAAGAGGATGCCGAAGCCGATGGCGATGCTGCCGACGGACTTGGAGTTTTTGATGAAGCTGCCCATAATCAGCACCATACCGATGATCAGGGCGATGGGGGCCAGGGTGGAGGGCTGCAAAAAGCGCAGGAAGGTGGAACCGGAGGCGTCCACGTCCAGCAGCCGGATGATCTGCCCGGTGACGGTGGTGCCCACGTTGGCGCCCACGATGATGCCGAGAGACTGGCGCAGGCTCAGAATGCCCGCGCTGACGAGGCCGGCGGTGATGACGATGGTCGCGGTGGAGGACTGGATGAGCGCCGTCACCAGCATGCCCAGAAGAAAGGCCTTGAAGGCGTTGTCTGTCACCTTGCCCATCACGCGCTTCAGCGTGCCGGAAGAGTTTTCCTTCAGAGAGTCGCCCATGAGCCGCATGCCGTAGAGGAACATGGCCAGGCCGCCCAGCAGGGAGATTACGTCAAATATATCCATAAAACTGTCACTTTCTTTTTTTCAATCTGCCGCACCCGGTTCCCGCAGGAAAATCCTTGGAACAACGGGACCGGAATTCGCCGGTATTGTACTACATCGGCCTATGGATTTCAACAAAAACTTTTGGTTTCCGGCCGGAAGCCTCCATTTTTTTCGAACCCGACAAAGCAGACGGAAAAAAAGAAAAATAATTCGTGCATTCCGAAATAAGCTGTGATATAATTACACTGGTAAAATGTACCAAAGCAAATTGCTGTCGGAGGTGCGTATGAGAAAGAGTAACCGCTCGCTGATACTGAAGCTGAACGTTCTGATTACCGCCATCGTGCTGATCGTTTCGACGGTGCTGGTCACGATCAGCTACAGCTCCTATTCGAAGTCGGTCTACGCGCCGTTTTATTCCAGACTGGATAAGGCCAAGCGCATATTGAGCGAAATTGACATGAGCAGGTCGTTTGATCATATCTACCAGTGTTCGCAGGCAGACGGGTTTGCGGCGTTTCGCGCCGAGGCGTTGAAGCAGAAACCCGAGGACCCGGATATGGATGAATGGCTGAAACAGTTTCTGGTCTCCAGCCTGAACGACGAGCTGATGCAAAAATCTGAGTACGATGCCAGAATGGAGGAGCTGACTGCGGAGGCCGAGCGGGCAGGGATCGCGGAGGAGAACCTGGAGGAATGGATTCGGGAACGGGACCCCGCGATCGCCTCTGTCCTTTTCGACGTGAACAACGAGTATTTCCAATCCAGCTATTCGTTGAGTTCCATTTTGGAGCAGTCCGGATGCTCCCACATAACGGTCTACGCGGAGGACGCCGGCGGATACGTTCAGTTGATTGAATGTTTTGACACCTATTCGAGCTTCACACATGATGATTCGCTCATCTGGACCTTCCAAAAATACGGCGAGCGGTATCTGAACGTCGAAGCAATCAGAGCATTCAGGGAGAAGCAGACGGACGAAGCCTTTCGGTATGATTCCGAGGACGGCGCGGAGTTGGCCAGAATCATTTCGTTCGAACGGGACGGGCGGCAATTCTACATCGTCTTCGCCTGCGGGATCACGGAAGTGTTGGACGGGCAGCGCGCCTTTCTCTTCAGGAGTCTTGCGCTGATCGGACTCATGGTAGTCGTGGCCATTGCCATCAGCCTGCTGATCCTGCGCCGCATCGCCACCAAGCCTCTGCGGGAGCTGACGGAGGCCGTGGGCGAGTTCAACGTCAAAGAGGACGGCACCGGGGAAGAACGGGTCATTGAACTGGACATCAAATCCCGGGACGAGATCGGAGACCTCTACCGCAACTTCCGCGCCATGCAGACCCGTATCATCGAGAACACGGAAAGTCTCACCCGGATGACCGCCGAAAAGGAGCGCATCTCCACGGAGTTGGATCTGGCGACCCGCATCCAGGAGGATATGCTGCCCAACGTCTTCCCGCCCTTCCCGGATCGAAAGGAATTCGATATCTACGCCAGCATGGACCCGGCCAGGGCGGTCGGCGGCGATTTCTACGACTTCTTCCTGATCGACGACGATCATCTGGCCCTGGTCATGGCGGACGTTTCCGGCAAGGGCATCCCCGGGGCCCTGTTCATGATGATCTCCAAGATCATGGTACAGAACGTAGCCATGACCGGACTCTCCCCGGCAAAGACGCTGGAGGCGGTGAACCGCCAGATCCTGGTCAACAACCGGGAGGAGATGTTCGTCACCGTCTGGCTGGGCATTCTGGAGATCTCCTCGGGCAGACTGACTGCCGCCAACGCAGGGCACGAGTACCCGGTGCTGATGCAGCCGGGGAGCGGCTTCAGCCTCTTTAAGGACAAGCACGGCTTCGTGATCGGCGCAATAGAGGGGATGGAGTATCAGGATTACGAGCTGCAGCTGCGGCCCGGCGCGAAGCTCTTTGTCTATACCGACGGCTTGCCGGAGGCCGCTGACCGGGAGGACAGACAGTTCGGCATCGAAAGAATGCTGATCGCGCTGAACCGGGGCCGCAACGGTACGCCGGAGCAGATCCTGGGCTGCGTCCGGGAGGCGGTGGACGCTTTCGTGGGCGAGGCCGAGCAATTTGACGATTTGACGATGCTCTGTCTGGAGTATCGGGGCAAGGAGGATACGGAACATGAAGGAACTGACGGTTGAGGCGACCATCGGGAATATTCCCGCCGTTACGGATTTTGTGGACGAGGAGCTGGAGACGCTGGGCTGTTCCCCGCGGATCCAGGCGCAAATCAATATCGCCATCGACGAGCTGTTCAGCAACATTGCCCATTACGCCTACAATCCTTCCACCGGTCCGGCCACCGTCCAGGTGGAGGTGGAGAAAAACCCCCTGGCCGTGGTTGTGACCTTCATCGACCGGGGCAAGCGCTACGATCCGCTCAGCGCCCGGGAACCGGATCTGAGTCTGGACCTGGCGCAGCGTCCCGTGGGCGGCCTCGGCATTTTCCTGGTCCGCAAGACGATGGACAACGTGAGCTACGAATACAGGGACGGGCGCAACATCCTTCGCATCAAAAAACAGATCTGATACTGGAGCTTGCTATGAACTACAATTACGAAGACCGGGTTCTGAGAATCTGTCCGGAGGGACGCATCGACGCCGCTGGAACGAACGAGCTGACGGAGCAGATGAAGCGCCTGCTGGACGCGCATCCCGCAGAGCGGGTCGAGCTGGACCTGGAACGGGTGGTATATATTTCCAGCGCTGGCCTGCGGGTGATCCTGCGGCTGCGGCAGGCGGTTCCGAATACCGCCTTGGTGAACGTTTCCTCGGAGGTTTACGAAATTCTGGACGTGACCGGCTTTACAGAGATAATGGAGGTCCGGCGGGCCTACCGGACCGTCTCGGTGGAGGGCTGCGAGATCGTCGGCTGCGGTGTCAACGGCAGAGTCTACCGGCTTTCGCAGGACACGGTGGTCAAGGTCTATCAGAATCCCCAGGCCCTGGAGGAAATGCAGCGGGAGCGGGAGCTGGCTCGCACGGCCTTCGTGCTGGGGGTCCCCACGGTCATCCCCTACGACGTGGTCAAAATCCAGGGCGGCGGCTACGGCTCCGTCTATGAGCTGCTGAACGCCACCAATTTTGCCAAGCTGCTGATCCGGGGAGAGAGAACGCTGGACGAGGTGGCCTGCATGAGCGTCGAGCTGCTGAAGATCATCCACGGCACGACGGTCAACCCGGACACGACGCCCTCCGCGCGGGAGCAGGCCCTGAGCTGGGCGGAGGATCTGAAGCGCGTTCTGCCCGCGGCGCAGTATGAGGCACTGCGCGGGCTGATCGCCGCCGTTCCCGAGGACAACCGCCTCCTGCACGGGGATTATCATATCCGAAACGTCACGCGGCAGGGCGAGGAAAACCTGATTCTGGACCTGGATACCCTCTGCCACGGCCATCCGATCTTTGAGCTGGGCTCCATGTACAACGCCTACCGGGGCTTTTCCGAGCTGGAGCCCGGGGCTGTGGAGCGCTACCTGGGCATTGATCTGGAGACTGCCCATGCATTCTGGCGCAGGACCCTGGAGCGCTATCTGGACACGGAGGACGACCAACGGATTCGCGAAGTGGAGGACAAGGCCGCGGTGCTGGGCTTTACCCGGCTGCTGCGCCGCAGAATCCGCCGCGGCGGCTTCGACAGCGAGCAGGGCCGTGCCGAGATCGAGCGCTGCCAAGCCCTCCTGGCGGAACGGCTGTCCCGGGTGGAGAGTCTGGTTTTTTGAACGACAGGAAAACCGGGCGCACAGGCTGATGCCTGGCGCCCGGTTTTGCGTGCCGCGTTCAATGATCAATCAGACAGAGCAGCGTTCCGCTGACGCCGAAGACCCAGTGTACGATCCAGACGCCCAGAATATTCTGCTGCTTTTCATAGAGGATGCCCTCCAGCCCCGCCAGGATGGCGGCCCCGGCCATGAACAGGAAGCCGTGGTGGATGTGCAGGGCGGCAAAAATCAGAGAGGAGAGGAAGATCGCCAGCACAGCCGGGTGCTTGACCACGGTGATGCGCTTGAGATTTCCCTGAATGACGCTGCGGGCCAGGAATTCCTGAATTCCCGCGGTGAGAACGTAGAGAATCTGCCGCAGACCGAAACGGCGGATATCGAGGAAGGGAGCTTCCGGCTCGAAGCAGTCGGGCTTGATCAGGCGGCAGACCAGCTTGAGCGCGACCAGGAACAGGAAAGCCCCTGCCGCGACAATCAAGGCGACCCGGAAGGTTTTCCGCGCCGTGCGGTTGGTGACGCCCAGATCATGCCAGGTCAGGCTCGTGCAGGCCAGAATGAAGACCAGCATGATGATGCCCAGCAGCTCCACGCCGTGGGTCATGAAGTCCGCCGAGATCGGCCGACCCAGGTATTCCCAGAGCGCGTAGATCAGGATCCAAAGGCTGAAGCCGATGAGGAAGGTCGTAAAGGTGTTGGAGGAATCCCGGAGCTTTCGCGTCGCCTCCTCGGCCGCCGTTTCGTCGCTGAGGGTGATGACAAGCTGCGAGCCGTCCGAGTCCCGGATAAAGGAGCTGGACAGGATGAAGACGTATCGCTTTCCGGAGGGGGCCACGTAGGGCACCTTTTTTACCGTCGTCTCGCCCTTGTTGTACAGGGCCGCAAAGATGGCGTCGTTGAAGCTCTCGTTGCTGCCGCCGTCGCTCAGAAGCGAAAAGCGTGCGCCAGACTCCCGGTAGCCCTCGTCCACCTCCAGCATGCTGGCAGCGGGACCGTTGACGTAGACGATATTGCCCTTGCCGTCGAGCACCAGGACCGCGTCGTGCATATCGCGCAGGACCTGCTCTGAAAATGAATGTCGAAGCTCCTCCAAATCGCTCACTCCTTTTATTCGTTTTTTCTCTCCTACACTATACCACGGGTCGGGGGGATTCGCAACAGAAATCTTCGCGTCGGAGAGGCTCGTCCCGGGGTGGAGACGAGCGCTGCCTGCCCCGATCCGGCGGCTCTCCGCTTCGGTCAATCGCTCGGCTCGGGCTCGCAGAAGCTGCGCAGGAAGCGGCCAGTTTTGGAGGCGCCGCAGTCCAGAAGCTGTGCGGGGGTCCCCTGGAAGATCAGATTCCCGCCGTCGGCGCCTCCGTCGGGACCCAGATCGATGATCCAGTCCGCCTGGGCGATCAGCTCCGGGCGCTGCTCCACGATGACGACGGTGTTGCCGTCGCTGACCAGCTTCCGCAGCAGGGCCAGCAGCTTCTCCACGTCCTGCGCGTGCAGACCGGTGCTGGGTTCGTCCAGCACGTAGATCTGCCCGGCCTTGTGGAGCTCGCCGGCCAGCTTCACCCGCTGGACCTCGCCGCCGGAGAGGGTGCCGGTGGGCTGACCCAGGGTGAGATACTCCAGGCCCACGTCCAGCATGCACTGCAGGCGCTTGCGGATTTTGGCGCTCTCAAAGAACTCGTAGGCCTCCGCGATGGTCAGGTCCATGACCTGCTCGATGTTGAGGCCGTGATAGCGGTAGGAAAGGGCTGTGGGGTTGTAGCGGCGGCCGCCGCACTCCTCGCAGGTGACGGTCACAGGCTCGGCAAAGGCCATCTCATAGCTGATCTGGCCGGTACCCCTGCAGATGGGGCAGCCGCCCTCGGAGTTGAAGCTGAACCAGCCCGCGCCGACGCCGTTTTCTTTTGCGAAGAGCCTGCGGATCTCGTCCATCACGCCCGTGTAGGTGGCGGGGGTGGAGCGGATGGAGGTGCCGATGGGCTTCTGGTCGATGACGATGGCGTCGGGCCGGGCAGCCGGGAAGTCACAGCGCATCAGCGAGCTCTTGCCGCTGCCTGCCACGCCGGTGACGGCGGTGAGAACGCCCTTTGGGATCGTCACGTCGAAATGCTTCAGATTGTGGCTGTGGGCGTTGCAGACGGGATAGCCCTCGGTCCAGGGGAGGGGGTTCCGATTGAGGCGGATTCGCTGCCGGATTGCCCGGGCGGTGGGCGTGTCGGCGCTTCGCAGCGCCTCCGGGCTGCCTGCGAAGATCAGCCGGCCGCCCCGGCTTCCGGCCCCCGGGCCAAGCTCGATGACGTGGTCCGCCAGGGCCAGCATCTGCCGGGAGTGCTCCACCACCAGCACGTTGTTGTGCTTGTTCCGCAGCTCCAGCAGCATCCGGCCGATGCGCTCCGCGTCGGCGGGATGCAGGCCCGCGGTGGGCTCGTCGAAGACGTAGGTGAGATTGTTGAGATAGCCTCCCAGATTCCGCACGATCTTGATGCGCTGGGCCTCGCCGCCGGAGAGGGTCTCCGTCTTGCGGGAGAGGGAGAGGTAGCCGATGCCCAGCTCCACCATGCGTTCCAGATAGGCGGCGATCTGCCGGGCCAGGGAGGCGCCGCGGGGGTCGTCGATGCCGTTCAGGAAGGGAAGCAGCTCCGCGGCGCTCATGTCCATGCAGTCCACGATGTTCTTCCCGTTGATTTTGGAGGCCAGAGCCTTGGGGTTCAGGCCGGAGCCGCCGCAGGTCTTGCAGAAGCCGTGCCGCACATGGGTCAGGATTTCGTCCTGGAGAGACTTTTTCAGCTTCGTGATGTCCCGCTTCAGATAGACCCGTTCAAAGCGGGGGTACACGCCCTCATAGGGCAGATAGTCCATGCGCCCGATATTATTGCACTTGAACTCCACCGAAATGGGCTCGTCGGGGCCGTACTGCAGGACCTTCCACTCCTCCGGGCTGAAGTCCCGGAGCTTTTTATAGGGGTCCAGCAGGGGATTGTTCTGATAGTAAACCGTCTGCCAGCCGGAGGAGAACTGACTGAACAGGATCGCACCCTCCGCCAGGGTCTTGTCCGGGTCGAAGAAGCTCTCTTTTATCAGCTCTGTCTGCTCCCCGAGGCCGGTGCAGTCCGGACACATCCCGGCGGGATGGTTGAAGGAGTAGGCCATGGAGCCTCCGGCGCTGGGCTGTCCGACCCGGGAGAAGAGCAGACGCAGCAGGGGCGCGGCGTCCACCGCCGTGCCCACCGTGGAGCGGGAGTTGGAGCCGATGGGCCGCTGGTCCACCACGATGGCCGGGGTCAGATTGCGGATCTCGTCCACCTTGGGCCGGTCGTAGTGGGGCATTTTGTTCCGCAGAAAGAGGGGATAGCTCTGCTGCCACTCCCGCTCGGATTCCACGGCCACGGTGTCGAAGGCCAGGGAGCTCTTGCCGGAGCCGGAAACGCCCGCAAAAATCACCAGCTTCCCCTTTGGAATCGTCACGTCAAGATGCTTCAGGTTGTTCTCGGCCGCGCCGAGGATTACGATATCGTCCGTCATGCCTTGCGTCCTCTCAGCTTCGCAAACGGGAATGGATGGGTCCAACGCTGTCATTTCATTCAGAAGTCGATGGGAAGGCCCAGACGGCGGTACATGGTCTTTTTGACGGCACGAAGGATATTCTCGTAGCCGGTGCAGCGGCAGAGGTGGCCGCTGAGCAGCTTGCGCAGCTCCTCGTCGGAGTAGAGCTTGCCGGCCTCCAGGATCTCCACCGCAGTCATGATAAAGCCTGGCGTGCAGAAGCCGCACTGGATGGCGGTCTCGTCCAGAAAGGCCTGCTGGATGTCGGAGAGCTCCCCGTTGGGACCGGTCAGGCCCTCGAGGGTGCGGATCTGCTTCCCCTCGGCCCAGACTGCCAGATAGATGCAGGAGTTGAAGGCCTCGCCGTCAATCAGCACGTTGCAGGCCCCGCACTCGCCCACCTCGCAGCCCTTTTTCACGGAGGTCAGCCGGAAGTCGTTGCGGAGCATGTCCGTCAGAGAGGCCCGCACGTCCACGACCTTCTCCACATCCTTGCCGTTGAGATTGAAATGGACAATCTTATATTGACTCATTCGATCACACCTCCCGCCCGTTCAATGGATTCCGTCAGGGCCCGCCGGGCCATTTCCACGGCGATGTGCTGGCGGAAGGCCTTGCTGGAGCGCCAGGAATCCCGGGGATTGATGTCCAGCAGCACGGCCAGGGCAAATTCGTCGATCATCTCCCGGGTGGGCCGGGAGCCGTTGGCCACGGCCTCCGCCGAGGGGACCCGCATGGGGACCGGGCCGGCCACGCCGTAGGCGATGCGGCAGCGGCGGATATATTTCCTGTCGGGGCTCAGCCGCACGTTCACGGAGCAGCCCAGGGAGGCGATCTCCATGGCGTTGCGCATGCCGTATTTGATGTACTTGCCGAAACAGTTTTCGTAGCTCTCCTTCGGGATCAGAATGGCGGTCTGAATCTCGCCATCCTCGGCCCGGATGTCCACGACGCCGGCCTTGAGATAGAAGTCCTTAATGGGCAGGCGGCGGACGCCGTTTTTGCCCGTCAGCTCCACCACGGCCTCCCAGGCGTGGAGGGTGGAGGCGGAGTCGGCGGAGGTGACGCCGTTGCAGGTGTTGCCGCCGATGGTGCCGATGTTGCGGATCTGGGGGGAGCCCACCTGATCCACGGCCTCGCCCAGCACGTTGACGTATTTCTGAATGATGGGGTCCCGGGTGATGTGGGAGAAGCTGGTCAGCGAACCGATGCGGACGTTGTCCTCCTCGTCGACGGACACGCCCCGCAGCGCGTCCAGCATATAGATGGAGATCAGCTCCTTGCCGGCCCGCTTGCCCTCCCGCATCTGCACCAGCACGTCGGAGCCGCCGGCAATGATTTGAGCCTCGGGATGCTCCAGCCGCAGCCGGACCGCGTCCTGAACGCTCTGCGCCTCATAGAGCGCTTTCATATCGTACATTGCGTTATACCTCCTCTCTCCAGGGATCGTGAATCAGCCCCGCCTTTGTAAACTCCGCGAACAGAGTGTGCGGATTGATGGGCAGCTTGTCCACGGCCACGCCGGTGGCCTGCAGGATCGCGTTGCGGATGGCGGGCGCGCCGGAGCAGGCGGGCGGCTCGCCCAAGGCCTTGGTCCCGAAGGGGGAGGTGGGCTCGGGGTTCTCAATGAAGTCCGCCTCCAGCCGGGGATGATCCATAAAGGTGGAGAGCTTGTAGTCCAGCAGATTGTTGTTCAGGGGCCGGCCGGTCTTTTCGTCGAAAAGCAGCTGCTCCGACAGGCCGAAGCCGATGGCCATGGACTGCCCGCCGTGGACCTGGGCCTCGGCCAGGGCCGGGTTGATCAGACTGCCGCAGTCGTGGACGTTGACGATCCGCTTCACCTGCGCCTTGCACATCTGGATATCCACCTCCACCTCGGCAAAGGTGCAGCCGAAGGAGTAGGCGTTGTTGCGGATGGTGTAGGTGCTCTCGGCGGTGATATGCTCGGAGTGGACCGGGTCGTACTGGGCGGTCATGGCCAGCTCCTTCAGGCTCATGAGCACCGCGCCGTCCACCTTGCGGACGATCTTGCCGTCTGCGATGTCCATGACCTCCGGGCTCTGGCGGGTGAGGGCCTGGGCGTATTTCAGGATTTTTTCCTTCAGCAGTCCCGCCGTCTGCCGGATAGAGAAGCCGGCCACATAGGTCTGCCGGGAGGCGTAGGCTCCCAGGCCGGTGGGGGTGATATCCGTGTCCTGGCAGGAAACCACGTGTACGTCCCGGTAGCTGGCCAGGCCGATGGCCTCGGCGGCCATCTGGGCGTAGGCGGTATCTGCGCCCTGGCCGATTTCCGTCTCGCCGCACTGCATGGTAACGCTGCCGTCCAGGTTCAGCAGCATGCGGTTGGAGGAGGTCTCCAGGGAGATGGGATAGACCGCCGTGTTGTACCAGAAGGTGGCCACGCCGATGCCCCGGCGGATATTGCCGGACTCGTGGCTGTATTCCTCCCGCTTCCGGGCGTAATCGATGAGCTGTGCGCCTCGGTCCATGCACTGACGGAAGCTGTCATAGTAGTTGGTGTTGCCGGAGAAGGCGTCGTGGAAGCCCTGGGGCATGACGTTCAGCCGCCGGAATTCCACCGGGTCCATGCCCATGGCTCTGGCACAGTCCTCGATGTTGGCCTCGTCGGCAAAGCTGGCCTGGGGCATGCCGTAGCCCCGCATAGCGCCTGCGGCGGGCCGGTTGGTGTAGACGGTCCAGGCGTCGCCCTCCATGTTCTCGCAGGGATAATGCTGGGGGAAGGAGTTGACGGCCTTGGCCGCGATGGAATGTCCGTGGGAGGCGTAAGCGCCCTGGTTGGACCAGAGCTCCACCTTTCGGGCGGCGATGGTGGCGTCGGGCCGGAGCCAGGTGACGATGTGGAAGCGGATGGCATGGCGGACCCGGTTGGAGACGAAGGTCTCCTCTCTGGCGCAGTCGATCCGCACGGGCCGGCCTCCCACCTGGGTGCAGCACCAGGCGCAGAGAGGCTCGTAGAGGGCGTCCTGCTTGTTGCCGAAGCCGCCGCCGATGTAGGGCTTTACGATCTGAATATCCGCCCAGGGGCGGCCCAAGGCCTGACCCACGACGCGACGGATGATGTGGGGGATCTGGGTGGAGGAGACCACCGTGATCCGTCCGTTTTCCATCCAGGCGAAGCAGCCGTGGTTCTCGATATGGGCGTGCTGAACGGTGGGGGTCTCGTACCAGCCCTCCACCTTCACCAGCCCGGGCTCGCGGATGGCGGCCCGGTAGTCGCCCCTGCGGTAGTCCGTGTGCTTGAGAATATTGTTGGGGAAGCGCTCGTGGAGCTGGGGCGCGCCGGGCTCCATGGCCTTCTGGGCGTCCAGGACAAAGGGCAGCTCCTCATACTCCACCGTCAGGGCGCGGACGCCCTGATTGGCCGCCACCTCGTTCTCCGCGATGACCACCGCCACGTCGTCGCCCCAGTAGCGGACGTGCCGGTTCAGCAGGTGCCGGTCTGCCACGTCCTGGTGCCCCGGGTCCATGGACCAGGGGTGACCGGCGGTGGGGAAGGGCAGGTCGGGCACGTCGAAGCAGCTGAGGACCTTCACCACGCCGGGGATGGCCTCGGCCCGGGATTTGTCCACGGCCTTGACGATGGCGTGCGCCTTCTCCGCGTGCTTGATCCGCACGTAAAGGGCTTCCGGCGGCATTCGGTCCTCGTAATACTTGGTCCGGCCGGTGACCTTGTCATAGCCGTCCACGCGGATCTCGCTTCTGCCGACCTTATGCAAGGATTCATTCATAAAACTGACCGCCTCCTTTGGAAAAGGGTCCGCGTTTCGCGGTGCATACTTATACAAAATAATTGTAGCACAAATTGGCGGAATAGTACAGCCCTTTTCAAAATATTTTCGCGTTCTCCGCCGCGGGGAACAGGCGGAGGCGCCTCCGTATAGAATGAAGGGAAGGAGGCTGATGAGCTTGACGGAAACTTACTTCCTCGGGGCGAATACCCCCGAGGGCTTTCGGTCGGAATCCGGGAGCCTGCAGAGCGACCCCCGGATTAAGCGGCTGCTGATCCTGAAGGGCGGCTCCGGCTGCGGGAAATCCACGCTGATGAAGACTCTGGGGGCCAGGGCCGAGGAATACGGCTGGTCCGTGGAGCGGATTCTCTGCTCCTCGGACCCGGACTCTCTGGACGGCCTGGTGATTCCGGAGCTGGGCCTGGCCCTGGTGGACGGCACCGCGCCGCACGTGGTGGAGCCGAAGCTCTGCGGCTGCGGGGCAAACTACTTAAACCTGGGCAGATACTACCGGGAATCGGAGCTTCGGCCGTTGATCCCCGCCATCCGGGCGGCCAAGGCGGCTAACGCCGCCTGCTACGGCCCCGCCTATGGCTGTCTTCAGGCCGCTGCCGCGCTGCTGCGGGCCAGGCGGGAGCTTCTGGGCCGGACGCGGATTCAAGCGGTGACAGAGGAAGCCCTGGGGCAGCTTTCAGAGGGAAGGCTGCCCCAGGGCAAGGGACAGGGAAGAGAGCGGCGCATCTATCTCAGCGGCGTGACGCCGGAGGGCCTGATGACCCTGGATCCGGGAGAGGGCCGGATCTGGAGCATCCAGGACGGGTACGGCGCGGGCGGGGCGCTGCTGCGGGAGCTGGCCGAGCGCCGGAAGGCGGCGGGGGAGGACGTGACGCTGGCGATGGACCCCATGGAGCCGGACGCCGTCGCCGCGGTTCTGCTGCCTGCGCGGGGCGTCGGCTGGCTGCGGCTCCATCCGGCCTTCCCGGCTCCCCGCCGGACCCTGCTGCGCCTGGACCTGGACGCTGCCCTGGAGGCGGAGCTGCCGGCGGAGCTCCTGACGGGCCTGCGGGAGATGGCAGGCCTGGAGCGTCGCCTGCTGGAGGAGGCTGTGGCCTGGCTGCGAATGGCCAAGGCCCGCCACGACCTGATCGAGGAGCTCTACCGCCCCGCCGTGGACTTTGCCGGCGTGACGCGGGAGGCGGAGCTGCTCTGCCGGGAGCTGTTTACCGAGAGCTGAAAATGTCGCCTGCCAGGCGACCAAACGGAGCGCTCCGTATGGTTTAATGGAATCGTAAACCGAAACAAACAAAATCAATCATACGGAGGGTTTTATCATGCAGAACGAAACGAACAACATCACCGAGCTGGTTTTCATCCTGGACCGCAGCGGCTCCATGGCGGGGCTGGAGGACGACACCATCGGCGGCTTCAACGCCATGCTGGAGAAGCAGAAGAAAGAGGACGGCCTTTGCTGGGTCTCCACGGTGCTGTTCGCCAACGAGTCCCAGGTGGTCCACGATCGGGTGCGGCTGGAGGAGGTCCGGCCCATGACCCGGGACGACTACGTGGTGGGAGGCTGTACCGCCCTGATCGACGCCATCGGCGACGCCATTCACCACGTTGGCAGCATCCACAAATACGCCCGCCGCGAGGACGTCCCCGCCCACACGGTCTTCGTCATCACCACCGACGGCATGGAAAACGCCAGCCGCAAGTACAGCGCCGGGGAGGTACGGCGCCTGATCGGGCAGAAAAAGGAGGCGGCCGGCTGGGAGTTCCTCTTCATCGGCGCCAACATCGACGCGGTGGAGACTGCGGGCCGCATCGGGATCGCCCCGGAGCGGGCGGTGAACTACAGGGCCGACAAGCGGGGGACCCGGGTGCTCTACGACTGCGTCAGCGGCGTGGTGGGGGCGTTCCGGAAGAACGCCTCCGTGGAGCCCTGCTGGTCCGCGGCCATCCGGGAGGACTACGAAAACCGGAAATAATCCCAGGCAAAGCCCGACCCCGATGGCCGCGCGGCCATCGGGGTCGGGCTTTGAGGAAGCGGCTACGCGCCCAGCAGGTTCTGGTCGAAGGTGAACAGGGCCTCGTTGATCTCGAAGATATCATAGTTGCCGCTGCCGATGAAGTATTCGATGATGACGTCGAACTTGCTGCTGGGGGAGAGGGCGAAGCCCGCCTTCATCAGCAGCTCCCGGGTCTCCTCCAAAGGCAGCTCCAGGGCGATGGCGAAGGCGATGGCCGTGGGCTTGGAGGGGCGGTAGTTGAGGTCGGAGCGGATCTTGGAGAAGAGCTTCCGGTCCACGTTGGCCCGCTTGTAGCAGGCGGCGTCCGTCAGCCCCTTCTCGTCGATCTTCCGCAGCAGCATCTGGGAGAAGCTCTCGTCCAGGCAGCGCAGCCTGGCGTCCAGCTCCGCGGGCGTCTCCGCGGGGCGTGGCGCGGCGTTCCCATAGAAGGCGGCCCCGGGAATGCCGGCCCCCGTCAGGGACGGAGCGGCTTCCTCCCGGGCGGCCTCGGTGTCCTGCGCCGCGCGCTCTTTTTTACGCCGCGGCCGGGGGAACAGGGCCTTTTTCTGCTTCTTCGGCGGCGGGGCGGCGGGTGCGGCCAGGCCGGCGGGCAGGGGGGCGGCGCTGCAGGCCGGCCGGTCTTCGGCGGAAGGCCGCGGGAAGGCCGCGCCGGACAGACTGGGGAGGCGGGGCTCCAGCAGGGAGCGGAGCCGGGGGAAGCGGCGACTGGAAGCCCGGAGGGCGGCGTCGTCGAAGACCGTCAGGATGACCGTCATCTCGTGCTCCCGCAGGAAGTCCGCGATCTCCCGGACGGCGACGTGGAAGGCCTCGTCCTTCGGATAGCCGTAGACTCCCGCGGAGATCAGCGGAAAGGCCACGCTCTCACAGCCCTGCTCCAGGGCCAGGGCCAGGGAGCTTCGGTAGCAGGCCCGCAGCAGGGACTCTTCGTTTCGTACCCCGCCCTGCCAGATGGGACCGACGGTGTGGATGATCCATTTGGCGGGCAGGCCAAAGCCCGGGCTCAGCTTCGCCTCGCCCGTGCGGCAGCCGCCCAGCCCGGCGCAGTATTCCCGCAGTTCCGGCCCGGCGGCCCGGTGGATAGCCCCGTCCACCCCGCCGCCTCCCAACAGGGAGGAATTGGCGGCGTTGACGACGGCGTCCACCCGCAGCTTTGTCAGATCAGCCCGGATGATTTGAAATGGCATGGCGCACGCTCCTTATCGAATGATCCGCGACGGCTTCAGATAGCGCTCCTGCTCGGAGAAGACGCAGCCGCAGTACTTTTGAATGTAGAAGCCCAGCTCCCGCGCCCGCTCCTGGCCAGCCCGGAAGAGGGGCCGGAAGTCCCGGTACTGAAAGCGAACGTGGAATTCGTCCGCGGCCCGCTCAGCGACCTCCTTGAGCAGCTCGTGGTTCTGATAGGGGGAGATGAAGAGACTGGAGCTAAAGCTGTCGAAGCCGTTGGCGGCGGCGTACTCGGCGGCGGAAAAGAGCCGCATCTCGTAGCATTTGACGCAGCGCTTGTCAATGTCCTCCGCCACGGCCCGGACGAAGGGCCGCAGGCCGTAGTCGTCCCGCTCGACCAGAGGCAGGCTGATGGAGGCCGCGTAGTCCCGCAGGCAGTTGCGCCGGGAGCGGTACTCCGTGAAGGGGTGGATGTTGGGGTTGTACCAGTAAGCGGTCAGCTCCTGGCCGTCGGCGCGCAGGGCGTCGATGCACTGGTTGGCGCAGGGCGCGCAGCAGACGTGCAGCAAGGTTTTCATGGCAGGCACCTCGTTTGATTTCTGCCTCTATTGTAACGCAGGGAGGAAGCGCTGTCAACTACCAACGAAAAGCTGCCGGGCTTCCTGCCCGGCAGCTTTTCGTTGGAAAGAGCTGAAAAGAATCAGCAGAGGGTGGCGTAGACCACAGCCTTGATGGTGTGCATGCGGTTCTCGGCCTCGTCGAATACTACGGACTGCTTGGACTCGAAGACCTCGTCGGTGACCTCCATCTCGGTGATGCCGAACTTCTTGGCGATGTCGGCGCCGATGGTGGTCTTGGTGTCGTGGAAGGAGGGCAGGCAGTGCATGAAGATTGCGGTGGGCTTGGCGTTGGCCATGAGCTCCTTGTTGACCTGGTAGGCCTGCAGCAGGGCGATGCGCTTGGCCCAGATCTCGTCGGGCTCACCCATGGAGACCCAGATATCGGTGTAGATGACGTCGGCGCCGGCGGAGCCTTCCTTGGGATCCTCGGTCATGCGGATGGTGCTGCCATGCTCGGCGGCGATCTTCCTGCACTCGGCCACCAGACTCTCCTCCGGCCACAGCTCCTTGGGGCCGCAGGCGGTGAAGTTCATGCCCAGCTTGGCGGAGATGACCATCAGAGAGTTGGCCACGTTGTTCCGGGCGTCGCCCATGAAGGTGAAGTTCTTGCCCTTTACGTCGCCCAGCTTCTCCTCAATGGTCAGCACGTCGGCCAGCATCTGCGTGGGATGGAACTGATTGGTCAGGCCGTTCCAGACGGGAACGCCGGCGTAGTGGGCCAGCTCTTCCACGATGCTCTGGTCAAAGCCACGGTACTCAATGCCGTCGTACATCCGGCCCAGGACGCGGGCGGTATCGGCGATGGACTCCTTCTTGCCCATCTGAGAGCTGCCGGGGTCCAGATAGGTGACGCCGCAGCCCAGATCCATGCCGGCCACCTCAAAGGAGCAGCGGGTACGGGTGGAGGTTTTTTCGAACAGCAGAACGATGTTCTTGCCGGCCAGGTACCGGTGGGGCTCGCCGGCCATCTTTTTGCGCTTGAACTCATGGGCGAGGTCCAGCAGATAGCGGATCTCCTCGGGGGTGTAGTCGAGCAGCTTCAAAAAATTGCGTCCTCTGAGATTGACAGGCATGGTAATTCTCCTTTTTGTAGTGAGGTGATATTGGCACAATCGCAAGGATTGTTGCTTACGGAACGGGCGGGCGCTCGGTGAGCGCGCCTGTTACAGCGGGGCTCGGTTCAGGGGCATGCTCATGCAGCGGGGACCGCCGCGGCCGCGGCTGAGCTCGCCGGAGGGAATCTTCAGCACGGTGATGCCGTTCTCCTCGAAGATCCGGTTGGTGACCACGTTGCGGTTATAGGCCACCACCTTGCCTGGGGCCACGCAGAGCGTGTTGGAGCCGTCGTTCCACTGCTCCCGCTGGGCGACCACGTTGTCGCCGCCGCCGCAGAGGATGAGCCGGATGTTTTCCCGGTGCAGATGGTACTCCAGCGCCTCCCGGAGATTGTCGCCCATGTCCCGGATGTGGAGCCGCCCCTTGGCGGCGGGGCTGATTTCGAAAATCCGAAGGCTGTCCAGCATGTCGGGGAAGACCACGAACGTATCGTGATCCACTTGGGTCAGCACGGTGTCCAGGTGCATGGTGGCCCGCATGCAGGGAATCTCCAGAGCCAGGACCGTGCGGACCGTGGCCTCCTCGTCGGCAAAGAGCTTCCTGGCGATGTTCTCCACGGCCTCGGGGGTGGTGCGCTGGGAGATGCCGATGGCCACCACCTCGGGCGAGAGGTTCAGCACGTCGCCGCCCTCCAGGGAGTAGTGCTCGGTGCCGTTGGCGTAGAGGTGGATCTTTCCACTGAACTCGGGGTGATACTTGAAGATATAGCGGGCGAAAATGGTCTCCTGGCAGCGGGTGACGGAGTACATCCGGTTGATGGCCACGCCCTCGCCGATGGACTCAAAGGGGTCCCGGGTGAAGTAGAGGTTGGGCATGGGCTCCAGGACAAAGTTGTTCTGCCGGTTCAGCATGGCGGGCAGCGTGAACTTGGGGGAAGCGCCCAGCTCCCGAAAGGAGACGCCGGCCATGGTTTTGAGAATCAGCTCCTTGTCGTCGGGGATGGCCAGCAGGTACTCGTAGAGCTCCCGCCGGTAATCCACGTTGGGGGAGAAGGTGACGAACTCCTTCAGGAACTCCTCCCGCAGACCGGGATTGGCCTTCAGAGTATCGGCGGCCAGATCCTCCAGATAGACCACCTCGGAGCCGTTCTCCCGCAAGACCTGGGCGAAGCGGTCATGCTCCTGCTGGGCCACCTCCAGATAGGGAATGTCGTCAAAGAGCAGGCGGTCCAGGGTGTTGGGGGTCAGGTGCTCCAGCTCCTGCCCGGGCCGGTGCAGCATCACGCGCTTCAGCGGTGCGATCTCACTTTTGACATAGATAGGCATAAAAATCTCCTTTTCATCGGGGCCATTGTTCTCCACAAGAATTATATACTGAATTATATGAATTGTCAATCGTCGATTTCCAGCTCATAGCGCCCGCAGGCGTTGATGATGGTGGTATCGCCGTACTGCTGGATTCGCTGCGAAAAGGTGCTGTAGTTCAGATGCTGATGGCCGTGGATCAGGTATTTCGGGTGGTATTCGTCCATCAGGCGCACGAAGCACTCGAAGCCCCGATGGGCGGGGTCGTCCCCGTCCCCGAAGCCCCTGGGGGGCGCGTGGGTCAGGATGATGTCCACGCCGCCGGCCCGGCGCACGGCCCGGCGGGTCTTGCGGATCATCCGCGCCATCTGCTTCTCCGTGTATTGGTAGGGCGTGCCGCTGTAGAGGGCGCTGCCCCCGAAGCCCAGGATGCGCAGCCCCTTGCATACCGTCAGCTTCGCGTCCAGACAGTCGCAGCCCTCGGGCTCGTCCGTATCGTAGCGGACGTCGTGGTTGCCGTGGACGTAGAACAGAGGCCGGTTGGCCATGGTCACCAGAAAGCGGAGATAGGCGGGCTTCAGATCTCCGGCCGAGAGGATGATATCGTAGCCGGACAGGCGTCCGGGCTGGTAGTAATCCCAGAGATAGGGTTCCTCGACGTCTGAAATCAGCAGAAGCTTCACAGCTGTTTTCCCTCTTTCACGGGGCTGCTCAGATCGTCCCGGTAGAGGCCCAGCAGGCGGACCATCTCCCGGGCGCCGGGCAGCAGTTCCTCGTAGCCGGGAATCGTCCCGACCACGTTCTCACAGAGCCAATCCATCTTCACCAGCTCCTCGGGGCTGAGGCCGTGCTCGCCCTCGCAGCGCAGCACGCCGTTCTGATCGAAGATCCGGCTGCGGAAGGGGTCCACGCTGCCGTTGGACAAGCCTTGCTTGAGCAGCAGGGCCAGGCTTCTCACGCCGTAGGGCAGGGCGTCGGAGAGGACCACGTCCATGACACCGCTGTCCATGCCGAACCAGAGATTCACGGCCTTGTCGGCGGGGCCGGTCTCCAGCCTGCCCTTCAGGGCGGAGCGGACCAGCTTTTCGTAGAGCGCGCCCCAGTTCCAGATGGGCTTGGAGAGGGGCGTCAGCTCCCCCTTCTCATTTTCCATATAGGTGCCCCACTCGAAGCCCCACTGGGGATCGTTGGGACCCACGGTGTCCCGGTTGGAGATCACGCTGACGCCCCGGTTCCGCAGCTCCTGTACGCAGTCGCGGCGGCAGCAGGACCAGAGCAGCTCCACCCGGGCCCGGGGATTCACCATCCGCACGCCCAGGGCGAAGGCGTTGATGGCCACGGGCTCTCCGAAGATGGGGTAGCTGGCCACGTAGCCAACCCGGTCGTTGGCGGCCATGGCGCCGGCCACGGCGCCGGTGATGAACTTGCTCTCGTAGACCCGGCTGTAGTACATGGTGACGCCGGTGTAGGGCTGGGAGAGGGCGCAGTTGAAGACCTTGACGTTCGGATTCAGGGCGGCCAGCTTCCGGCAGGCGTCGATCATGGGGGGCGTGGTGGCGAAGATCAGCTCCGCCCCGTCCTCCACGGCGCCCTCCATCGCGGCGAAATAATCCCGCTCGCGGGCAATGTAGACCGTGGCCTCCACCCGGTCGCCCAGGGCGGCCTCCATGTCCTGGCGGCCCTGGTCATGGGCGCGGGTCCAGGCGCTGGTCTTGGGGTCGAAGCCGTAGATAAAGGCCACGCGGACCTTGTCCGGCTGGCTGACCGCGGTGATCAGCTTGGAAACCAGACTCTTGGGCTCCTTCTCGGGCAGCTCGGGCTGGACTTCAATGGCCGGGGCCTCCGGCTCGCTCTGGAGCTTCATGTCGGGCCAGAGCTTGGCGATCCGGTCCACCAGATCGCTCATGCTGGCCTCCTTGATGTCGGAGAAGTGGAAGACCTGGAGCCAGACCAGCAGGGCCTCGGCCGGCGTGGCGGGCTGGACCTTCATCTTGCCGTAGGCGTCCTGGAAGCGGGCGAAGCCGGAGCGGAAGCTGCGGCGTTCCTCCTCGGTCCAGACGTGATCCTCGGCCATGCCCAGGGCGGCCTGGAGCTTGGCGAAGCCGCCTGGCTTGTCAAAGTGCAGCCCGTAGAGCCCGGAGAGGCTGAAGAACTGCAGAAATTCGTAGTAGCGCTGGATCTCCGGGTCCTCGGTGTGCATGGGCAGGACGCGGATCACGTTGGCCGCCACGGTGGGGGCGTCGTAGCTCTTCAGGACGCTGACCCGCTTGTTGCCCTCCTGGACGTAGAATTTGCCCAGGAATTCGTAGGCCAGGATCGGGTCCCGGATGCCCTCCTCCGCGTGGGCCTCGCAGAGGCGGATCCACTTGGTGCCGAATTCGGTGTCCGGCTCCAGCAGGGGCATGAAATTGCCGGCCAGGGCCGCGGTGCGGCCCTCGGAGACGGTCCCCACGATCAGCTCCGCGGGGATATTCATCACGCCCAGCTCCTGGCGTCCGGCCAGCTCGTAGTCCGCCTCGATTCTGTCCAGCACGGCAGGGTAGGGGTCCAGGTTCTGGGCAAGGGCGTTTTTCAGATATTTCTGGCCGCTTTTCAGGGCCTTGTTGTATTGTTCAATGGCTTCATAGCTCATAGGGATTCCTCCAGTATTTCTGATGCTGCGTCTATTATACCAAAAATCAGCGGCTTCCGCAAGCGGAAGCCGCTGATTTTTGCACGAAATGCCTGATTTTTCTGTCAGCTCAGCTTTTCGAAGTCGGCGGCGCCGTGCTTGCAGAGCGGGCAGATGAAGTCGTCGGGCAGCTCCTCGCCCTCGTAGACGTAGCCGCAGACCTTGCAGACCCAGCCCTTCTTCACGTCGGTCTCGGGCTTGGGCTTCACGTTTGCCTGGTAGTAGTTGTAGGTGACGGTCTCCTTGGAGGAGAGAACCCGGGCCTCGGACACGGTGCAGATGAACATGCCGTGGGTGTCCAGATCCACGTACTGCTCCACCTTCAGGGACATGAAGGCGTTGATGTACTTGTCCAGGAAGATCAGACCGTTGTCGGAGCGCAGGTACTCCGCTTCGGGGAACTTGTTGACGTCCCGGCCGGACTGGAAGCCGAAGTGCTGGAAGGTGGAGAAGGGAACCTCGACGGACAGGCAGTTGACGTTCATCATGCCGGTCTTCTTCACCAGCTCATGGGTGTAATTGGCCTTGTTGATGCACACGGCGATGCGGTTCGGGGTGTTGGTGACCTGGGTGACGGTGTTGACGATGCAGCCGTTGTCCTTGTCGCCGTCCCGGGCGGTGACCACGTAGAGGCCGTAGCCGATCTTGAACAGGGCGGTGAGGTCGGACTTGTTGGCGGTCTCGTCGTGCTGGGCCAGGTAGTCCTTGCAGAGCTCCTCGGCCAGCGCCTCGATCTCGGCCTCGCTCTCGGCGCTGAGGCCGCCCTTCAGATGGACGGTGGTGTTGGCGTAGCTCAGGTTCTTGCAGCCCTCCAGCATGCCCTTCATGACCTTGGCGGCCATGGGAGCCCAGGAGCCGTTTTCGATAAAGGCCACGGTGCGCTTCTGAAAATTCCGCTCGGTCAGGTGCTCGATGAACTCCCGCATGAAGGGGAAGATTCCGGCGTTGTAGGTGGTGGTGGCGAATACGATCCGGCCGTACTGGAAGGCCTTCTCCACGGCCTCAGCCATGTCCTCCCGGGCCAGATCCAGGAACTCGACCTTGGGGCAGCCCTTCTCCTTGAGCTTCCGGACCAGGAGCTCGGCGGCCTTTCTGGTGTGGCCGTAGACGGAGGTATAAGCAACCACGATGCCGTCAGATTCCACGGCGTAGCTGGACCAGATGTTGTAGAGCTTCAGATAGTGGCCCAGATTCTCGGTCAGCACGGGGCCGTGGAGGGGGCAGATGGTCTGAATATCCAGGTTGGCGGCCTTCTTCAGAACGGCCTGGACCTGGGGACCGTACTTGCCCACAATGCCGATGAAATAGCGGCGGGCCTCGCAGTCCCAGCCCTCGGGGTCCTCCACGTCGTTGGCGCCGAACTTGCCGAAGCCGTCGGCGGAGAAGAGGACCTTGTCCCGGGCGTCGTAGGTCATGATGACCTCGGGCCAGTGGACCATGGGGGCCTGGACGAAGTGCAGCACGTGCTCGCCCAGCTCCAGGGTGTCACCCTCCTTCACCACGATGCGGCGGTCCTCAAACTCGGTGCCGAAGAAGTTCTTCATCATGGGGAAGGCCTTGGCGGAGCTGACCACGACGGCCTTGGGGTAGGTCTCCATAAAGAGCTGGATGTTGGCGCTGTGGTCGGGCTCCATGTGCTGGACCACCAGGTAGTCGGGCTGCCGTCCGCCCAGCTCGGCGGCCAGGTTGGTGAGCCACTGACGGCCGAACTTCTGGTCCACGGTGTCCATGACGGCAACCTTGCTGTCCAGAATGGCGTAGGAGTTGTAGGCCATGCCCAGAGGCACCTTGTACTGCCCCTCGAAGAGGTCAACCTGATGGTCGTTGACGCCGATGTAGCGGATGTCCTTGGTTACGTTCATGATGTGTCTCCTTTTATTATAAAGTTTTATTATGCAAACTTGTACAATCTCTCTGACGTTTGAGGCATCAGGGATCAGACATCAGGCATCAGGCATCAGACACCGCCTGTCTTGTTTTGGATCGTCCAACGCCGTTCCCCGTTCGATTGGTTTCTGGATAGGCATCAGGGATCAGGCATCAGGCACCGCCTGAAGAATCTTCCAAATAATGATGCCTTGGAACCCGTTCTAAACGAAGATAAAGAGAGAATACCCGGGGTCCCGCATGTAATCTCTAAACCTGCCGAACGGGGTATAAAGGAATTGTTTTGAACAACGCAGCAGGCGGTGTCTGATGCCTATTGCCTATTGCCTGTTGCCTGTTGCCTTCTCAGAATCCCAGGCTGTCGTTCACCAGGATCACGTGAATCCGGTCCGCGTGGCGGGAATAGCGGGTGATGAGGAATTGACAGCAGACAGTGTCCGGGCTCTTGCAGTCCATGCAGGAGCCGGTCCTGGCGCAGGGCGTGTTCAGCCCGAAGCGCTGGGCGTTGATGGGGGCGGCTACGTTCCGGGCGCGCTTCATGGCGTGGTCGAGATCCTTGCAGACCTTGTTCATGCCCGCGATCACCAGGACCTTCCTCGGCCCCTGGGCGATGGCGGAGACCCGGTTGGCGTTGCCGTCGATGTTCACCAGCACGCCGTCCTCGGTCATGGCGTTGGCGGAGCTCAGGAACACGTCGGCGTCGTAGGCGGCCAGCATGGCGGCCCGCTTGTCGGCGGCCTTGTCCCGGTCGATAAACTGATAGTCCTGGCCCTTCACGGCCTCCACCAGGCCAATCTCATGGGCGCTCATGGCCCCGCCCATGGCGACGGTGCTGCCCTTGGGGATCAGGGAGAGGGCGATCTCCAGAGCCTCCTCCCGGGAGGCGGCGTAGTACCCCTTCATGTTCCGGGACTCCAGGCCCTTGATGACCTTCTGGGCCAGAAGCTCGTTGCGTTTGACGATATTCTTGTCCATATGCATACCTCCGTGATGTTGATTGTTTTATGACTTCATTCCGCTGCGGCTCCGAATACAGGACCGGACGGCTCGGGACCCTGCTCGATCTGTCTGCTCAGCAGCAGCCGCTCCGTCTGCAGCAGATACCGGAGATACAAAACGGTGCAGACAATAGAGAGCAGCGAGTTCGTACAGATCAGGATCGGGACTAAGAAGCTGCCGGAGCCGCTGCGCGGGAAGAACCTGGAAGCGATGGAGATCGCCAGGGCGCAGCAGTGGAGGAGCAGAAGCAGACGGAACAGGCGGTTGCCGCGCTCTGCCATTTCCAGAGTCTTTAAGCGGACGGCAAGCCTTGCGATGCTCTGAATGATATAGTATAGGGCGAAGAGGGAGACAATATTCGACGCGAGATCCAGAATGAGATCCAGCGGGGTGTCTTCCCCGAGGAAGCGTTCGATAAAGCCGTTGACGAAACCAATCACCAGCCCGGTGATGAGGACCTTCATCGCCTTATGGAAGCTTCTCTCGTCCCTGGACGCCTGGCTGACGCCGCTGAGCTCCAGTACCAGGATCGCGATGGAGAGTCCGAGCACGGCCAGAGCCAGAAGCACAAGGAGGACGGAGAGCCCGCGGCTCTCGTCCAGCTGCATGAGCAGCATCAGGATCGAGACCGCAGTGGTGATAATGCCAAGGATCTGCGCGTTCCGAAGCTTTCTCACGCCGTAATACGCGTTCAGCAGTCTCATTTTGCAGCGGTCTCCTTTCAAATCCGGGTCAGAAGCCGTCTGCCGCCGCAGTCTTGCGTTTACTCGGCGTGACCGGCGTGGTGCAGCATCTTCTCCGCCTGGCCGGTGCAGCCCAGGAAGAGGCTGACCTCCACCAGCTCCATGGTGAGAATCATGGTGTGGAGGATGGCGTGCAGGGTCTCAAAGCGTTCGCCGTGGACAAATATGGCCGAAATGAATTCCAACCCCATGGCCCCCAGAGAGAGCAGGACCACCGCCCGGACCAGGGAGCGCTCCCGGGCCAGCAGGACGGCGTCGCCCAACTCCCGGCCCAGACGCATAATGGCGTGGATAACGGTGACGGAGCAGTAGATCGTGGGAACGATGGTCAGAAGCTCCAGGGCGGTGCGCAGCAGCTCGCCTTCGCCGATGAAGAGCACGACGAAGCTCAGAAGCAGCGCCAGGACCATGCCGTTGCTGGCCTTCAGAAACAGCCGTTCGTCCTTCGCCGCTCGGATGATGCCCGCCAGCTCCAGGGCCAGCGCTGCCACGCCCAGGACCAGGATGATCCAGGTAAAGGGGTCCAGCAGCGTCTCGGGGTCCTCCACAAGCTGCTCCAGAATCAGCATTCCCAGCGAGCAGACCGTCAGCACCAGCGTGACCAGCTCCGCCCAGTGAATGATTTTGATGCCCCGCAGGGCGTTCGGATAGTGCTTCATCGCTGGATTCCTCCGTTGTCAGAGATTGAGATCAGAGATTCGGGAATTGGTCTTCGAAAATCAGGGTCTGTGCATCCGCCTGCTGAAGCATCGTAAGCGTGCGGCTGTAGTAGCGGAAGAGCATGACGGTCTGCGCGACGGCAAGGCCCAGCACCGCCAGCGACAGAATCAGCACGAAGGTTCCGCTTCCGTAGGTTCTGGGAAGAATCGAGTTGATCAGGTCCAAGCCGATGCCGCAGCAGGCGACGATCAGAATGAAGTGATACAGCCTTCTGCCGCGATCCGTCATGTCCACCTGATGCAGCCGTCTGGAGAGATTCATGATGCCCTTGATGATGAAGAGTCCGCAGCAAAGGGAGGCAATGGACGCGGCAAGCTTCAGAGGGACGGCAATCACGGCCGGATCGTCTCCGTAGACGGCGCTGAGGAAAGAAAGCACCAGGGCGGTGATGATCGATACGCGGGCCTTTTCGAAGCTCGTCTCGTCCTTGGCAGCCTGGAAGATGCCCACCAGCTGAAGAATCAGCGCGGCGATGCTGCCCAGACCGGCAAACAGTGCGATCACGAGAACGAAGCCTGTGAGGCTTCGCTGTTTGTCAACAGCGGCAGCGATCACCAGCAGGCCCGATAATACGGCGGAGATCAGATTCAGGATTTCGGAAGTATATATATTTTTGACGCCCTTATACGCGTTTGGAAATCTCACGATCAGAGCTCCTTTCAGATTCGTCTGTCAAACGCTAGTCGGCACTCCTTTGCGATTGTTCACTCGGCAGACCCTTCCGGCAGCAGCAGCTCCACGGCGCCGCTGCGGATATCGTAGACGGCTCCGGCGAAGGCCAGCTTCCCCCGGTCGGCCAGGTCCCGCAGGACCTCGCTCTCGCCCAGGGCCTCCAGGCTGTGGAGCAGATTGTTGCGCTCCGCCTGCCGGGGATCGTGGGCGTGGCCGACGCCGACGCGGACCTCCGCGATCAGCTCGCCCAGGGCGCCGTGCTCCGGGTGCTTCTGCAGGGCGGCCACCACCGCGCCGCAGCCCCGGTGGGCCATGATGAGAATCAGGGACACGTGCAGATGGGCGGCGGCGTATTCCAGGCTGCCCAGAGCCGTCGGACTCATGACGTTGCCCGCGTTGCGGATCACGAAGAGGTCCCCGATCCCGGCGCTGAAGATATGCTCCGGCGGGACGCGCGAATCGGCGCAGCAGAGCACCGCGGCGTAGGGGTGCTGGCCCTCGTGCGCCGTGGTGAGGCGAATGTGATCCGTCAGCTCCGTGGGATTGTGGGAGCGCTCCAGATACTGGGCGTTGCCCCGCATGAGACAGCGCAGGCTGGCCTCCGCCTCGGGGCAGAAGGGCAGCTCCTCGCCCATGGCAAGCTGGCCTCCGCAGGCCAGGACGTCCGAATAGCTGTGTTCCATGGGATCGCCTCCTTGTTTCGGAATCAGGGATTAAGGATTATGGATCAGGGTTAGGAAAGGGGATAGGGAACAGGGGGTTGTACGCCGTAGGGGCGCTCATTGAGCGCCCGCCGAGCCCCGCTCGATATGAGATTGAGAGTTGAAAATTGAAAATTGAAAGTTGAAAATGGAGGAGTTTTCCAAATTGCCATTTGGAAAACGATAAAGAATGGACTCGAAACGGTTTCCTTTTCAATTCCATCGTTCAAATGGCAATTTGAACGATACCACAATTTTCAATTTTCAATTTTTTATTTTCAATTCATCGCAGGGACGGCAACTGTCCCTTTTGCATCTTCATTATACGGCTTCGGATGGCCTGCGTCAATATGAAAAATTGGTTTCTTTGACCAAATAATTCTTGACAATGCGCGGGGGAATATGGTAACTTGTAATAAGGAAAAGCATGGTTCATTGCTGATTCCATACAGTCGGATGATGGACCCGGGAGAGTCCGCCGCGGCGGCGCCGAAGGGGATCGCAAAAGCTCTCAGGCAAAAGGATCGGGTCCGGACGAAACACCGTAAAGTGCGCCCCCGCGCACGCCGTAGGTGCAACCCGCTCTCAGGCGGGGAATCTCTCAGGCTTCAAACGGTGGCACGCTCTTTGGGGCCGTGCCGCCGTTTTTTGATGATACAACAAGATATTTTTCAATACACAGGAGGTAATTCCATGAGCGAACTCAAACGCACCCAACTGTACAACGCCCATATCGCCGCCGGTGCGACGATGGTGGACTTCGGCGGCTGGGAAATGCCCATCCAGTATCCCAGCGGGATCGTGGCGGAGCATCTCTACACCCGGAAGTGCTGCGGCATCTTCGACGTCTCCCACATGGGCAGACTGCTGATCGAGGGTCCCGAGCGGGTCAAATTCCTGCAGCACGTGCTGACCAGCAACGTGGAGGCCCTGACGCTGAACAAGGCCCAGTACTGCATCATCCCCAACGAGAACGGCAGCGCCGTGGACGACGCCTACCTCTATGAGTTCGAGGAGGACCGTTTCCTGCTGGTGGTCAACGCCTCCAACACCGATAAGGACCTGGCCTGGCTTGCGCCCATCGTCAAAAACTACGACTGCCAGATCCGCAACATCACCGGCGAGACCATCTCTATTGCCGTCCAGGGTCCCGAGAGCGGCAAGATGCTGGCGAAGCTGGCCGGCGTCGAGGAGGTCACCGCCCCTGCCCGCAACAACCTGTCCATCCTGGATATGGAAGGCCATCAGGTCTGGGTCGCCCGCACCGGCTACACCGGCGAGCCCATCGGCTACGAGATTTTCCTGAAGAACGAGGACGCCGACTGGGCCTGGAACCGCCTGCTGGAGCTGGGCGCGAAGCCCGCCGGCCTGGGCGCCCGCGACACCCTCCGCATGGAGGCCATGCTGCCCCTCTACGGCGACGAGCTGGGCGTGGACGAGGAGGGCAAAGAAATGCCCATCTTCGCCCTGGCGCTGGCCCGCTTTGCCGTGTCCTTCGACGAGCGCAAGGGCGACTTCATCGGCCGCGAGGCCCTGGCCCGGCAGGCCGAGGCCCAGACCGCCTTCCGCGAGAAGCGCGGCACCGCCGCCGACCTGGAGATCCTGCCCAAGCGGGTCCGCCCCATCACCCTGCTGGACCGCGGCGTCATGCGTCACGGCATGGAGATCTATCAGAACGGCGAGAAGATCGGCTACGTCACCTCCGCCACCATGATCCCCTACTACAAGACCGAGGGCGAGGGCCCCGAGGCCCGGCTGCTGGATGAGACCGGCAAGCGCGCCATCGGCATCGCCTACATCAAGGCCGATGTGCTCACCAACTCCGAGGTGGAGGTGGACGTCCGCGGCAAGCGCCTGAAGGCCGTCATCCCCCTGAAGCACGTGGCCAACAACCAGCCCCCCATCGTGATTCCCGTCGTTGTCAAGTAAACCCGCCTTTCCGAAGGCAGACCATACAAACAATTAAATTATTTTTGAGGAGGATTTTTATCATGACCATCAATCCCGATCTGAAGTACACCAAGTCCCATGAGTGGATCAAGGAAGAAAACGGCGTCGCCCTTGTCGGCATCACCGATTTTGCCCAGGACGCGCTGGGCGACGTGGTGTTCGTCAACCTGCCTGAGGCGGGCGATGAGGTCGTCGCCGGCGAGTCCTTCGGCGACGTGGAGTCCGTCAAGGCTGTCTCCGATCTGGTGAGCCCCGTTTCCGGCATTGTGCAGGCGGTCAACGAGGAGCTGATGGACGCCCCCGAGATGCTGAACTCCGATCCCTACGGCGCCTGGATCATCAAGGTCGAGCAGATCAACGACTACGAAGCCCTGCTGGACGCCGACGATTACGAGGCCTTCTGCGCTGAGGAGGGCTAAATGGGCAGCTACGTTCCCGGAACCCTTCAGGAACGGCAGGAAATGTTAAAGGCCATCGGCATGGAGAGCGAAGAGCAGCTCTATGCAGACGTGCCTGCTCAGATGCTCCTGACGGAGCCGCTGAACATTCCCTCCGGCATGAGCGAGCTGGAGGTCCGTTCCAGAATGGAGGCCCTGGCCGCCGAGAATAAGGTCTACAAGACCGTGCTCCGCGGCGCCGGCGCCTATGATCACTATATCCCCAGCATCGTCAAATACGTGCCCAACAAGGAAGAATTCCTCACGGCCTATACCCCCTATCAGGCGGAGATGAGCCAAGGCATTCTGCAGTCCATCTTTGAGTATCAGACCATGATCTGCCAGCTCACCGGCATGGACGTGTCCAACGCCTCCGTCTACGATGGGGCCACCGCCGCCGCCGAGGCCGCCGCCATGTGCCGCGACCGCAAGCGCAGCGTCACCCTGATCTCCGCCGCAGCCCATCCCGACGTCATCAACACCGTCCGCACCTACTGCTACGGCGCCAACGCCGAGCTGCGGATCGTCCCCTGCAAGGACGGCAAGACCGACCCGGACGCCCTGAAGGAAATGCTGACGCCCGACGTGGCCTCCATGATCCTGCAGCAGCCCAACTTCTTCGGCCAGCTGGAGGACGCCAGGGCCGTGGGCGAGGCGGTCCACGCCGCCAAGGCCGCGTTCATTCTGTCCTGCGATCCCCTGTCCCTCGCCATTCTGCCCACGCCCAAGGAGCTGGGCGCCGACGTGATGGTGGGCGAGGGCCAGTGCCTGGGCCTGCCCATCGCCTGGGGCGGTCCCTACCTGGGCATCATGGCCGCCACCTCCAAGATGATGCGCAAGCTCCCCGGCCGCATCGTGGGCGAGACCCGCGACGACGCGGGCAACAAGGCCTACGTCCTCTCCCTCCAGGCCCGTGAGCAGCACATCCGCCGCGAGAAGGCCAGCTCCAACATCTGCTCCAACGAGGCCCTCTGCGCCCTGACCGCCGGCCTGTATATGGCCGCCATGGGTCCTGAGGGCATGAAGGAGGCCGCCCGCCAGACCACCGCCAAGGCCCACTACCTCCAGGCGGAGCTCTGCAGGCTGGAGGGCGTGTCCCTCAAGTACGCGGGCCCCTTCTATCAGGAGTTCGTCACCGTTCTGCCCAGGCGGGACGCCGTGCTGGCCGCCCTGGACGAGGCCGGCATCCTGGGCGGTCTGCCCCTGGGCGAGGACGAGGTCCTCTGGTGCGCCACCGAGAAGAACACTCGCGCCGAGCTGGACAGAGCCGTTTCCATCGTGAAGGAGGTGCTGGCGAAATGAAGCTGATTTTTGAGAAGAGCGTTCCCGGCCGCCACAGCAGCCTCCTGCCCCCCTGCGACGTTCCAGCCTTTGAGCTGCCCGAGTCCCGTCAGGAGCCTCTGGAGCTGCCCGAGCTCTGCGAAAACGACGTCTCCCGCCACTACACCCAGCTCTGCCAGCGGGTCCACGGCGTCAACTGCGGCTTCTACCCCCTGGGCTCCTGCACCATGAAGTACAATCCCCGCATCGACGAGGAGGCCGCCGCTCTGCCCGGCTTCACCAATATTCATCCCCTGGCGCCCAAGGCATCCGTGAAGGGCAGCCTGGAGGTGCTGGAGCTGGCAGCCAAGTACCTGTGCGAGATCTCCGGCATGGACGGCATGACCTTCCAGCCCGCCGCCGGCGCCCACGGTGAGTTCACCGGCGTGCTGCTGATCAAGCAGTACCACGACGCCCGGGGCGATAAGGCCCGCACCAAGATCATCGTTCCCGACTCCGCCCACGGCACCAACCCCGCCACCGCCGCCATGTGCGGCTACGACGTGGTGAACGTGGCCTCGGCCCCCGACGGCTGCGTGGATCTGGAGGCCCTGAAGGCTGCCCTGGGTCCCGACACCGCGGGCCTGATGCTCACCAACCCCAACACCGTGGGCCTCTTTGACAAGAATATCCTGGAGATCACCCGCCTCGTCCACGAGGCCGGCGGCCTGTGCTACTACGACGGCGCCAACCTGAACGCCGTCATGGGCCACGTCCGGCCCGGCAACATGGGCTTCGACTGCATCCACATGAACCTGCACAAGACCTTCGCCACCCCCCACGGCGGCGGCGGTCCCGGCGCGGGCGTGGTGGGCTGCAAGGAGTTCCTCAAGCAGTTCCTGCCCAAGTCCGCCCTCATGGAGGACGGCAAGGGCATCCAGGTCCGGGGCTTTGCCGGCAACTTCCTGGTGGTGGTCCGGGCCCTGGCCTACCTGCTGACCCTGGGCAAGGAGGGCGTCCCCGAGGCCTCCACCAACGCCGTGCTCAACGCCAACTATCTGATGGAGAAGATCAAGGGCAGCTTCACCCCCGCCTTTGACCGGGTCTGCATGCACGAGTTCGTGCTGGACCTCTCCGAGTTCAAGAAGGAGACCGGCGTCTCCGCTCTGGACGTGGCCAAGTCCCTGATCGACAACGGCATGCACCCGCCCACAATGTACTTCCCGCTGATCGTCCACGAGGCTCTGATGCTGGAGCCCACTGAGACCGAGAGCCGGGAGACTCTGGACGAGGCCGCCGCGATCTTCCGCAAGCTCTACGACCTGGCCCACACCGACCCCGACTACATGCACCACGCGCCCCATCACGCCCAGATCGGCCGTCCCGACGAGGTGGCCGCGGCCCGGAACCCTGTGGTCCGCTGGACCAAGGCATGATCGAGCGGCTGCTGGTCTGCCGGGCCGGGGGAACGGACCCCTATGAAAACCTCGCCCTGGAGGAAGCGCTGCTGAACCGGGTGGGGGAGGGGGAGCTGATCCTCTACCTCTGGCAGAATGAACGCACCGTGGTCATCGGAAAAAATCAAAATCCCTGGAAGGAATGCAGGACCGCCCTCCTCGCCGAGGAGGGCGGTCACCTGGCCCGCCGCCTCTCCGGCGGCGGCGCTGTTTTTCATGACCTGGGGAACCTGAACTTCACCTTTCTGATGCCCGCGCAGGACTACGACCTGCCCCGCCAGCTTACGGTCATCCAGCGGGCCTGCCGAAGCCTGGGCATCCCGGCGGAGCGCTCCGGCCGCAACGACCTGCTGGCCGACGGGAGAAAGTTTTCCGGCAACGCCTTTTACAAGCACAACGGCAAGGCCTACCACCACGGCACTCTCATGGTGGACGTGGATCTGGACCGGGTCCAGCGCTATCTGAGCCCCTCCAAGGCCAAGCTGGCCGCCAAGGGGGTGGAGTCCGTCCGCTCCCGGGTGGTCAATCTGCGGGAGTTTGTGCCGACGCTCACCGTCGAACAGCTGGCCGACGCCTTGATTGCTGCCTTGGCGGAGGTCTACTCCGAGGGAACAGGGAACAGGGAACAGGGAACAGGGGACAGGCAACAGGCAACAGGGAATGAAACGCCCGTAGGGGCGGTCATTGACCGCCCGCCGATCCGCGAAAACCTTCCTGATCTGTCATTGCGAGACCAGTCCGCAGACTGGTCGTGGCAATCCGTCTCCCCGGGTCCCGTCCAAATGCTGAACGTGGACGATCCGGACCTCCTCTCCTTGACGGAAAAATACGCCTCCGACGCCTGGCTCTACGGCCCGAAGCTGCCCTTCACCCTCTCCGTGGAGGACCGATTCCCCTGGGGCGGGATTGAGCTGCAGCTGAACGTCAATGAGGGCGTCATCCAAACCGCGAAGGTCTACACCGACGCCATGGATGAAACCCTGGCCGAAAGGCTGGAGCGGAGATTGATCGGCAGCGCTTTCCGCGGGGAAGCGTTGGAGGAGCGCCTTCAAGGCGCTGCTCTGCCGGACCGGCAAGCAGCGGATCTGCGATCCCTGCTGCGCAAAGCCCTGTAGCGGCGCACAGTGTGCGCCATACCGATGTCGGCATGTCGAGAAAGGAGAACGCTATGATCCCGGAAATCGACGTCAGCAGCGTGACGCTGCGGACCCCGCGGCTGATTCTTCGCCCCTGGCGGCAGACGGATCTGGAGGATTTTTATGCGTACGCCTCCGTACCGGGGGTTGGTCCCATGGCGGGCTGGAACCCCCATGAGAACCGGGAGGAATCCCAAAGGGTTCTGGATCGCTTCATCAGCGGCAGGAAGACCTTCGCCCTGGAATATCAGGGCAGGGTCGTCGGCTCCCTGGGCGTGGAGCGCTACGACGAGGAACAATACCCGGAATTTGCCGCGCAGCGGGTCCGATCGCTGGGCTTCGTCCTGGCGAAGGACTGCTGGGGCCAGGGCCTGATGCCGGAGGCGGCCAACGCGGTCATCCGCTGGCTCTTCGAGGAAATGGACCTGGACCTCATTCTCTGCGGTCATTTTCTGTGGAATCGGCAGTCCCTGC
This sequence comes from Oscillospiraceae bacterium, assembly GCA_017519005.1. Classification (GTDB taxonomy): domain Bacteria; phylum Bacillota; class Clostridia; order Oscillospirales; family Oscillospiraceae; genus JAFRPC01. Next base: position 47,215 of record JAFWTG010000054.1, read on the forward strand.
GGGTCCAGGAAAAGTGCGGCTTCCGCCATTACGATTACGGCGTTTTCCACACCAAAACCGGCAAAACCGAGGACCACGAGCTCCGCATCCTGACCCAGGAGGACTGGCTGCGCCTGCGGGACAAGAGCCTGTGACAACAGCGCAAATCGGGATTTGACGAGATGCTGCGTAGGGCGGCCAGACCCCTGGCCGCCGCGATAACCGCCAGCGTGACGGCGGCGGCCTGGGGTCAGGCCGCCCTACGCAAGAAC
>JAFWTG010000055.1 GCA_017519005.1 Oscillospiraceae bacterium
CCGTGGAGAACGGCATTACCGGCGGCGTCGGCAACAACCAGTTCGGACCCGGCGCGGTCTGCACCCGCTCTCAGATCGTCACCTTCCTCTGGGCGGCGGCCGGAAAGCCGGAGCCTGAGATGACCGAGAGCCCCTTCACCGACGTGAAGGAGGGCGACTGGTATCTGAACGCCGTGCTCTGGGCCGTGGAGAACGGCGTCACGGGCGGCGTCGGCAACAACCAGTTCGGCCCCGATCTCGTCTGCACCCGCGCCCAGGCGGTGACCTTCCTCTATAAGGCCAGCCAGATCCCCATGCCCGAGGAGCCCGTCGAGCCCTGACGCCTGAAACGAGAAGGGCCTGCAGCAAAAGTCTCACGAAAAAAGCGCCGAGGACTGCGAAAGCAGAATCCTCGGCGGCTTTTTTCAATCCAATATTCGTATGAATCAAAGCCGCGGCAGGGCGGAAAGGCTGGCGGCCAGCTCCTTGTCGTTGGGAATATAGTCGCTCATTTCCCCGTCGTGGAAGCGCTGGTAGGCCAACAGATCGAAATAGCCGGTGCCGGTGAGGCCGAAGAGGATGGTCTTCCGCTCGCCGCTTTCCCGGCAGCAGACAGCCTCATCCATGGCCGCTTTGATGGCGTGAGCGCTCTCGGGGGCGGGCAGGATGCCCTCCACTCGGGCAAAGATCTCGGCAGCTTCGAAGACTTCGCGCTGGCCCACGGCTCTGGCCTCCAGGTATCCGTCTGCATAGAGCTGAGACAGGATGGGGCTCATGCCGTGGAAGCGCAGGCCTCCGGCATGGTTGGGAGCGGGGATGAAGCCGCTGCCCAGGGTGTACATCTTCGCCAGGGGACAGACCCGTCCGGTATCCGCGAAATCGTAGGCAAAGACGCCCCGGGTCAGGCTGGGACAGGAGGCGGGCTCCACGGCGATGAAGCGGCAGTCCGATTCCCCGCGGAGCCGTTCGCCCATGAAGGGAGCGATCAGGCCGCCCAGGTTGGAGCCGCCTCCGGCGCAGCCGATCACGATATCCGGTTTGATATCATAAAGGTCCATGGCGGTCTTGGCCTCCAGACCGATGACGGATTGATGGAGCAGCACCTGATTCAGCACGGAGCCCAGCACGTAGCGATAGCCCGGCTGAGAGCGGGCGGCCTCCACCGCCTCGGAGATGGCGCAGCCCAGAGAGCCTGTCGTGTCCGGCTTGGCGGCCAGGATGGCCCGGCCCACCTTTGTGCTGTCGGAGGGGGAGGGGGTGACGGAAGCGCCATAGGTCCGCATGATCTCCCGACGGAAGGGCTTCTGCTCATAGCTGATCTTCACCATGAACACCTGACAGTCCAGGCCCAGGTAGGCGCAGGCCATGGACAGGGCGGTGCCCCACTGCCCGGCGCCGGTCTCCGTGGTGACGCCCTTGAGTCCCTGGGCCTTGGCGTAGTAGGCTTGTGCAATGGCGGAGTTCAGCTTGTGAGAGCCGGAGGTATTGTTTCCCTCGTATTTGTAGTAGATGTGGGCGGGAGTCTGCAGCTTCTCCTCCAGGCAGTAAGCCCGCACCAGGGGAGAGGGCCGGTACATTCGGTAGAAATCACGGATGGGCTGGGGAATGGAGTAGTAGGGAAGGCTGTCGTCCAGCTCCTGCTCCACCAGCTTCTCACAGAAGACGCCGCAGAGCTCCTCCCGGGTCATGGGCTTCCCGGTGGCGGGATTCAGCAGGGGAGCGGGCTTGTTTTTCATGTCGGCCCGGAGATTGTACCAGGCCCTGGGCATCTGGTCCTCGCGCAGATAGATTTTGTAGGGAATTTCCATTGTAATCCTGTCCTTTCTTCAAAATAAACATCGAGATAAAAGCGCATGGTATGAATGCTCCGGCAGGCGGGAAACAAAAAAGCCCTGCCCAAACGTCCTTTGACGCTGGGACAGGACAAACTCCTGCGGTGCCACCCGGCTTGGCGTGATCCTTCACGCCCACTCACGCGTACCAACATACGCAGACCCGGATTACGGCGGGTCAAGCCGTCTCACATACTCAGGGCCGCAGCCCCTTTCCGCTCGCCCTCAGAAGCCCATTCGATCCCCGACCCTTTGCCGCGCTCCCACCGTCGGCGGCTCTCTGGAAAAGGTCCATCGGGAATGTACTTACGCTCCCTCAACGGTTTTCTCGATTGTAGCACAGAGCCGTATATTTGTCAAGAAATTTGCATATATTTTCAAAACGGCATACAAAAAACCGTGCCATTGGCACGGTTTTTTGTATGCTGTTTTGTCTTGCGCTTGGGGCGCAGCCGTATATTAAGCCTTGCCGGCGCAGCCCAGGACGTCGATCAGCTTGTGGCGGACCAGCTCCTTGATGTTGGCGCGGGCGGGCTTCAGATACTCTCTGGGGTCGAACTTGTCGGGATGCTCGTTGAAGAACTGCCGGATGGTGCCGGTCATGGCAAGACGCAGGTCGGAGTCGATATTGATCTTGCAGACGGACAGGCGGGCGGCCTCACGCAGCTGCTCCTCGGGAATGCCCACGGCGTCGGGCATCTTGCCGCCGTTGGCGTTGATCATGGCGACGTAGTTCTGGGGGACGGAGGAGGAGCCGTGCAGCACGATGGGGAAGCCGGGCAGACGGCGGGAGACCTCTTCCAGAACGTCAAAGCGCAGGGGAGGCGGCACCAGGATGCCCTTCTCGTTGCGGGTGCACTGGGCGGCGGTGAACTTGTAGGCGCCGTGGGAGGTGCCGATGGCAATGGCCAGGGAGTCGCAGC
>JAFWTG010000056.1 GCA_017519005.1 Oscillospiraceae bacterium
CCAGACCTCTTCGCTCATGGGGTGGTTGTCGTTCTTGTAGCCCTCGGTGGTCCACCAGACGGTGTCCCGGGAGGTGTCGTCCATGACGATATACTTGTCCTTGGGGGAGCGACCGGTGTAGATGCCGGTCATGACGTTGACGGCGTTCAGCTCGGTCAGCACGCCCTTCTCGTAACCGGTGAGGGTGGGGTCCATCTCGGCCTCGAAGAGGTATTCGTAAGAGGGATTGCGGACGATCTCGGTGGTGCCGGTGATGCCGTATTTGGTCAGATCAAGATTTGCCATATAGCTTCTCCTTTCATGATTGGCATATCAGGTTTCCGTTCTATTATCATATACAATTTCCGCGCGATTTGCAAGCTTTATTTTTTGTTTCGCGCTTCCGCCGCGTACGCGATTCTCCGGCTCCACAGGGCCTCGTCGGCGCGTTCGCTCCTCGGCAGGCCCAGGGAACGCAGATAGTCGGAGAGGAAGCCGGAGAACTTCTCCGCGCCGCGGCGGTTGAAGTGGATCGCGTCGTACCAGTCGGTTTCCGGGTCCACGCGCAGCGCGTCGCTCAGACCGCTCCAGTCCTCCACGGCGGCGCCGCTTTGCTCCCGCAGATCGGCGCAGAGCCGGGCGGTTGCTTCCTCCGGGTATGGCTGCATGGTCGGCGCCAGATAGAAGACGCAGCGGATGTCGTTTTCCTCGCAGAGCGCCGCAATCCGGAGCAGCCAGGAGAGATTCTCCGCGTAGAGCTCGGTGCCGGGCAGGGCCTTTGTCTCCCTGACGCTGCGGACGGACTGCGGCTTCGCTTCCTCCAGCGGGGTGTAGCCGCAGAGCATCAGGCCCTCCTCGTCGGAAGTCTGCCCAAAATCCGCGTCATATATCCGGTAATGGAATTCCTGAAGGGGGAAGAGGGCCAGCTCCAGAATGCCGTCCTCGCAGCAGCGGGCGGCCCGGAGACGGTTGAGGCCGGCCGGCATATAGCAGACGTTGGCCTTTGAATGCTCCTCGACGCGGCCGTAGAAGCCGCCGGAGAGCTCCATGAGCACGCAGCGGGGCCGCTGGGTCTTCAGACACTCCCGCAGATAGTAATAGCTGAGACTGACCGTCTGGGAGGGGCCGGCCATCACGTAGGAGCTGACGCCGGTATCCTCGTAGATGCGGGCCGGGATCACGTTGCAGTAGGCCCGCGAGCTGCCCAGGAAGAGAACGTCCACCGTATTCTCCTCCTCCCGCAGATAGGAGGACCAGACCGCGCCGTAGGTGCTGCGCTCCGGCATCAGGGCGCAGCCAAGCTGAAACAGCGCGGCCCACAGCAGGCAGAGCGCCGCCAGCAGGACGGCGAGCTCATACAGGACCCGCAGGCCCCGTCGGGTTTTGATTCGTTCCATATCCCTGTCCTCAATACTTGAAATAGACGAAATCCTGGGGGTCGAAGCCGGCGCCGTAGACCCCGAAGACCGCGGTCAGCAAAATCAGCGCGCAGAGCACGGCGTAATAGGGGAGCACGCTGCGGGTCAGACGCCGCATCCGGCAGCCCCGGAGCCAGAGCGCGTCCACCGCGGTGCAGAGCCCCAGGGACAGGGCCAGCACCAGGCCCAGCCGCCGTCCCATACCCAGCTCCGCCAGCTGCAGCGGCCCGAGCCCGGTGCGAAACAGCCCCAGGACCTGGCCCAGGATGAAACGGAGCTGAGCCAGCCCGTCCACCCGGAAGAGCAGCCAGGTCAGGCTGATCAGCAGGTAGGTCGCCATGCCGCAGACCGCGCCCCAGAGCACGCGCCGTGCTCCGCTTTGGCAGCGCTGCTCCAGCCGCTTCCGTGGCCGGTCCGTCATCCGCTCCAGAACCTGCAGCAGCCCGTTCAGGAGACCCCAGAGCACGTAGTGGACGGCCGCGCCGTGCCAGAGGCCGGACACCGCGAAAACGATCAGAATGTTGAAATAAGTCCGCAGCCGTCCCTTCCGGCTGCCGCCCAGAGGAAAGTAGAGGTATTCCCGGAACCAGGAGGTCAGGGAGATGTGCCACTTCTTCCAGAAGGAGCTGACGGAGGTGGAGAGATAGGGCGCGTTGAAGTTCTCCGGAACCCGCAGGCCCAGGGCCCTTGCCAGGCCGATCGCCATGTGGGAGTAGCCGGAGAAGTCAAAATAGATCTGGAGACTGTAGAGCAGAATCACGGCGATCCAGCTCAGCGGGGAGAGCACCGCCCCGCCGTAGGCCGCGTTGACCAGAACGCCGATGTGATCCGCCAGCACCAGCTTCTGAAACAGGCCGAAGACAAAGCGCAGGACGCCGGCCTTGACTGCCTCCGCCTGAAAGGGAATCCGCTGCTTGAGCTGCGGCAGGAAGCTTCTGGCCTGGCCGATGGGACCGGCCAGCACGCAGGGAAAGAAGGCCGTGAAGACGGCGTAGTCCAGGACGTTCCGCTCTGCCGCCAGCTTGCCGCGGTAGACGTCGAAGAGATAGCCCGTCACGGCGAAGGTGAAAAAGGAGATGCCGACGGGCAGCACCAGATCAACCGTCGTCTGCGGCACGAGTCCGGGAGCCAGACGGAACGCAAGGTCCAGGACCATCTGCAGATATTTGCAGACGAAGAGCAGACCGAAATGCACCGTACAGCAGCCCGCCAGGACCCAGACCCGCCATTTGCCCGCGTGACGCCGGGGGTCCAGCAGCCGCCCGGCGCCGTAGGAGAGAAGCGTCGTCCCCAACAGGACAAGCCCCAGCGCCGGCACGGACCACATATAGAAGACGTAGCTGGCCGCCAGAAGCAGGAGCTTCCGGGCCGTGTGGGGCAGGAGATAGTACAGCAGCAGAACGGCCAGGAAAAAGCCGAAAAAGGAAAAGGTCGTAAAGGACATGACGAGACTCCAATCCGTCGAAAATACCGGAACACGAAAACAACAGCTTCATTATATCGAAAACTGCGAAGAGAGTCAAGTATTCAAAAAATCACGAAAATAACAGTAGCTTTTCAAAAAGATTTGTGTTATAATAGTATTTGGAAGAGATTGGAATTCCGGCGGGGCGACAAGCTGCCGGGTCTTCCAAAAACCATAAATCGGAGGAACTAATATGGCAAAGAAAGTTCGAATCACAGAAACAGTCCTTCGTGACGCAAACCAGTCCCTGATGGCGACCCGTCTGCCCTATTCCGACTTCGAGGACATCCTCGAGACCATGGACAAGGCCGGGTACTATTCCGTGGAGTGCTGGGGCGGCGCCACCTTCGACTCCTGCCTGCGCTATCTGGGCGAGGATCCCTGGGAGCGGCTGCGGAACATCCGCAAGCACATGCCCAACACCAAGCTCCAGATGCTGCTCCGCGGCCAGAACCTGCTGGGATACAAGCACTATCACGACGACGTGGTGGAGAAATTCGTAGAGCTGGCCGTCAAGAACGGCATCGACATCATCCGCATTTTCGACGCGCTGAACGACTTCCGCAACATCGAGACCGCCCTGAAGGCCGTGCAGACCTACTCCAAGAAGTACAACCGGCACGTCATCGCCTCCGGCTGCATCTCCTACACCCAGAGCCCGGTCCACACCGTGGAGAAGTACGTGGAGATGTGCAAGACCCTGGTCAAGATGGGCTTTGAGACCGTCTGCCTGAAGGATATGGCCGGCACCATGAGCCCCTTCGAGGCCGAGCACCTCATCAAGGGCATCAAGGCCGCCCTGCCCGACGTCCCCGTGATCCTGCACACCCACTGCACCACCGGCATGGCCTACATGACCGTCACCAAGGCCATCGAGTCCGGCGTGGACGTCATCGACTGCGCCACCTCCTGCTTCTCCAACGGCACCTCCCAGCCCGCCACCGAGTC
>JAFWTG010000057.1 GCA_017519005.1 Oscillospiraceae bacterium
ATCAGGGATCAGACATCAGGCATCAGACCCGCCTGTAGGGGCGGTCATTGGCCGCCCGCCGTACCCCGCCTGTAGCGGCACACAGTGTTCGCCACCCCGTTCCCCGCACCGACCAGGGATCAGGAATTAGGCATCAGGGATCAGGCATCAGGCATCAGACCCGCCTGTAGGGGCGGTCATTGGCCGCCCGCCGTACCCCGCACTGACGATGCAATCGGGAACAGGGAACAGACCCGCCCGTAGGGGCCGAACTCGAAGAGTCACGAAGTATGCCCACATCGGCCCTTTGCGCCCCGCCCGGACGGGCTTCGAACGAAATAATAGAACAGAGGAGAAATAACGATGACACTCAAGCAAATGCTGGAAGCGATGCTCTACGTGGTTCCGATCATGGGCGTGATCATCCTGGTCCTGTGGCTCATCATCCGGAATCAAAACAAGAAAAAGGATGCCCTGGAGGCCGCCATGACCCAGGAGCAGAAGGACCGTCTGCTCCAAACCCGTCCCGAAGCCGCGCCCGCTGGCAAGGGCGGCTTCGTCACCGAGGCTCTGGTGGTCGAAAAGCTCGACAAGGGCGCCAAGTACGGGGTCCGGCTGATGTGGCATAACACCGTCATCCCCAACAAGGTCCTCAACAAGCTGATGATGACAAGCCTGACCGTCCCCAAGGACAAGGCCGACGCCGCGAATCTGCAGGTGGGCGACTACGTGCGCTACTGGATGGACCCCGAAAAGCAGAAGTGGGATATTCTCTTCTGACAGAGGCAAAGCAAGGCGTTTTGCGGAAGTGACAGCCATGGACGAAAAGAAACCAAGCCCGATCTGGGTTCGGGTGCTGCTCTTTCTGGGCTGCTGCGCGCTGGCACTGCTTCTCTGGGCCTTTGCCATCGGCCCGTTCTGTCTCTATCTGCTTCTTCCGTTGTTTCGGAAGCTGTGCGTTGGAGAAATCGCCCTGGGGATCTGGCTGCTGCTGGCCCTGCTGGCGGGGCTGCTGGTCTGGCTGATTTTGTTATACCGCCGCGGGAAGCACAGGCTCCTGGCTTTTTTCGGCGCAGTCTATGTGTTGTTCTGCGCGTTTCAGGCCACGCCCTTTTTGGATCAGCGCGTTCACAGCCCGAAGCCGGAGCTGGCGGCCAGCTTTCCCTTGGAAGGCAAAGGACATGTCCCGGAATTCTATTACAGCGGCTGGCCCTACGGCGGATCTATGCTCTCCGAACCAAGCGACAGACTGCCACAGGCGGCCCGGGAAAAGCTGACGGAGCTGCTCCGTGACCAAAGCCGCACCTGGATCGTCAGTTACGGCGAAGAAGTGGAATCCATTACCTGGTCCTATCGGAACGTATGGTATTACAACACGATGATTCCCTGGAGGATCGGCCTGCAATGTGATTGGGACTGGACGACGAGCCCCGGCGACCCCGACGCCCTCTATATCTACAGCATCCCCTTCGCGCCCATCGACAATATCTATTAAACTCTGATTATTCAATAATATCATGAAGACTTTTACCGTAACCTTTCACCATACGCAAAACTATGGCGCGACCCTCCAGGCCTACGCGCTGCAGCACTATCTGGAGACCCTGGGAGCAGAAAACCGGATCATGGAATACCCGGAGCCGCTGCAGGCGAAGCGGCCCGTGGGCCCGAAGCAGCTGGCCGCGGACGCTGTCCGCAAGCTCTTGGGCTTCCTACGCAGAAAACAGCTCCGGCGGGCAAAAGCGTCCTTCCGGCAGTTCCACGCGGAGCACATGAAGTTTTCCCGCCCCTACCGGGACGCGGAGGACTTGAAACAAAATCCGCCTGACGCCGAGGTCCTGATCACCGGAAGCGATCAGGTTTGGAATTTGCGGACAAATCCCGGCATGATCCCCGCACGATTTCTGGATTTCGGTCCCGCGTCCGCGCGCAGGTTCAGCTATGCCGCCAGCGTCGGCAGACTGGACTACTCCGACGCACAGAAGGAGCAGGTCCGGGAGTACCTGGGGAAATTCCGGGGCGTCTCGCTGCGGGAGCGCCCGGCGGCCAGGTATCTCTCCGCGTTCACCGGGATCGAATGCCGCACCGTGCTTGACCCCGTGTTTTTGCTGAGCCGGTCCGAGTGGAATTCCATCGCGGCCGAACGGCAGGGGATCGAAGGTCCCTATATTCTCTGCTATTTTGTGCAGGGCAACGATCGGATCCGGGAGGTTTTGAAGAAGCTCCGGCGGGAGACGGGTTATCCGGTGGTGGCCATCAACTGCGGTCCCCTGGTCCGGGTCCACGCGGAGCGGCAGCTCTTTGATGTCACGCCCCAGGAATTCCTCGGCCTGTACGAAAAGGCCTCCGTCGTCGTGACGACCTCCTTCCACGGAACCGCCTTCGCGCTGGTGTACGGGAAACCGGTTTACGCCTTTGTAAAAGGCAAGTGGGACAGCCGGATCAGCGATCTGCTGGACCGGGTTGGGCTGTCTGCCTACGCGATCCACCCGGAGTCCCGGATCCCGGAGCTGCCGGAGGATCTCACCGCGTCTCAGACGCAATTGGCCCAATCCATTCAGGAATCCAAAGCCTATCTTCAGGAAATGCTGGCTGAATAATTCGCGGAAGGAGGCGGCAGCGTGGAACCAATTGATCGGAATTTATGCACAGGCTGCTTTGCCTGCGCGGACGTCTGCCCGAAGCAGGCAATCCGGATCGTGGAAGCGGAAAACGGATTCAGATATCCGCAAATCGATCCGGCCAAATGCGTCGATTGCCGCCTCTGCGAGACCGTCTGTTCGTATCGGACCCGGTTCAGCCCTGACAGCAATCTGCTCCGGGCCTATGGGCTCCAGCACAAGAGCCCGGAGGTTTTGCGGTACAGCAGCTCCGGCGGCGCCTTTACGGCCATATCGGACGTGATCCTCCGGCGGGGCGGCTGGATTGTGGGCTCGGTGATGGACGGCGATCACCGCGTCCGTCATCAGATCACCGATCGCGAGAGCGAACGGGACCGGATGCGGGGCTCCAAATACGTGCAAAGCGATATGGAGGGGATCTTTCGACAGATCCGGACCGCGTTGTCAGGGGATAGGCCGGTGCTCTTCGTGGGAACGCCCTGCCAGGCCGCAGCCGTCAAGCTGTATTTCGGCGACTGTGAAAAGCTCTACGTGGCGGACATGCTCTGCCACGGGGTCCCTTCGGAGCGAATGTTCCGGGACCATTTGCAGTATCTGGAACAAAAGACCAACAAGAAGTGCGGGCAGTACTATTTTCGGAGCAAGGCCTTCGGCTGGGTCCCCTCCTCCTGCGAGGGAGTCCGCTTTGAGGGCGATTCCCGGATCAGCTTTCCGTATGCCGCGCAGGCGCTGAGCCGCCTGTACTATTCCGGCGCTTCCCTGCGTCCTTCCTGCCACCGCTGTCAGTTTCGGTCCCTCCATCGGCAGTCCGACCTCACGCTGGCAGACTTCTGGGGAATTGAGAAGGTGGCTCCGGACAAGGCCAATACCGTCGGCTCCTCTCTGCTGTTGATCAACAGCCAAAAGGGGGAGGAGCTCCTCCGGGCGGCTGCGGACAGCGGCGCGGCGGAGCTGTTTGAGCTTCCCGTGGAGAAGATCCTGTTCCGGATTCCCCTGAAGCCCCAGCGGGAGATCAAAGAGTCGGCGGAATTCTGGAGACTCTATCAGGAGGCGGGATATGAAGCGCTGATCCGCCGCTTTGCGCCGCCTGCTCTGTCTCAAAAGCTGAGATTCGCGCTGAAAAAGCTCGTCAGGAGGAACCATGGGCTTCCATAAACTGCTCAATCAGACCACCAAGACCGGCGCGATCCTGATTTCGTATATCACCCTCGTTCTGAATACCCTGAGTTCGGTCTTCCTGACGCGCATTTTATTGCGCGAGCTGGGAACAGACGAGTTCGGCCTATACCAGATGGTCAACTCCGTCGCGCATTACGTGATGATCCTCGACCTTGGGATCGCCACCGTCATGGTGCGCTATCTTTCGGAGTATCGGGCCAAGGGGGACTTGGAAGGGGAACGGAACGCTGCGGCGATCATCGGCGTGTTCTCCGCCGTCGGTCTGGTGCTTGTCGTGATCGCGGGGCTGGTGATCCGGGCCAACATCGGCGGCATCTATCAAACGCTGAATGAGGCGGAGACGGCGATCTCCAGGCAGATGGTAACGGTTTCGATTTTCCAGTTTGCCTTTACCATCGTCAACCACTATCTGATCGGCGCAATTCAGTCCTACGAGCGCTTTGCCTTCTCCTCCCTGGTCAATTTGCTGGGGATCGTCGCTTCCTTCGTTCTGACGGTGGTGATGGTGAAGCTGGGCTTCGGCTGCGTCGGCATCACGGTGGCAAATCTGCTGGCGATCACGCTGCAAATGCTGATCAACGGGATCATGGTGTTCGGCGTTCTCAAATTCCGGGTCCGGCTCTCGCGCTGGGACCGGGTGCTTGTCAAACCGATCCTGGGCCTGATGCTTGCGATGCTGTTGCAGGCCATTGTCAGCAACGTGAACTCCTCCGTGGACAAAACCCTTCTGGGCATGTTCAGCCTGAAGGAGGACGTTACCAAGTACGCGCTGGCCGCCACCGTACTGACCATGTTCAATACAATCCCCAGCATCGTCTCGCGCTTCTTTCAGCCGCAGATCACCCGTTTGATCGTCAATCAGGCGAGCCCCTCGCAGCTCACGGACGTTGTGATCCGGGTCGGCAGATGGCAGTTCATCCTGGTCGGCGCGATCTTCGGCGCGTTTCTCCTGTTTGGAAAGGACTTTGTGGTCCTCTGGACCTCCAAGCCCGCCATTGCGCCGACGGTCTGGCTGATCGTTGTGATGATTATGCCCGCCAACATGATCCCGCTGATCCAGACCGTATGCATCAGCATCATGAACGCCTACGACAAACGCATCTACCGTTCCCTGATCCTGTTCGGAATGACGGTCCTGAATATCATCCTCTCCGTGATTCTGATCCGGGCCATCGGCCCCCTGGGCGCTCCCATCGGGACCGTGATTGCCTATTTTCTCGGCAACGGGCTGGCGCTGAACGTCTATTACGGCAAGGTTCTCCATCTGGAGATCGGCAGGATGTTTCAGTCTATCGTGCGCAGGACCTGGATCGCGATTCTGATCGCGACGCTCGTATGCGCGCCCTTCATCCTGATCCAGCGTGATTCCGTCTGGGTGTTTTTGCTGGAATGCGCCGCCTTCTGCGCCGTTTACGCCGCCCTGCTCTGTAAATTCGGCCTCAACCGGGAGGAGAAGGTCGTCGTTGCAAAGCTCCTGCGAAGAGCTTAGCGCCGCACAGTGTGTACCACCTTGCACTCCGCCTGTAGCGCCGGCAATCTGCCGGCCCTTTGCTCACGCCCGCCGTACCCCGCCTGTAGCGGCGCACAGTGTGCGCCATACCCCGCCCGTAGCGCCGGCAATCTGCCGGCCCTTCGCTCACGCCCGCCGTACCCGTCTGTAGCGGCGCACAGTGTGCGCCACCTTACATCACGCACCGACGAGGCATCCGGCAACAGCCGCCATTTTCAATTCTGAATTCTCAATTCTCAATTGTCCATCTTAGCCCCTGAATCGGTAGTTTTTCGCCGGTTCGGGGGTTATGTTGATCAGGTACTTCCCGCAGCGCTCCCGCAGGCGTCCCGCGATGGCCTCGTCCAGGCGGAGCAGCTCCGGGAAGCTCCGCTCCGTGGAGAGGATGGTGGGCAGATAATTGCCATAGCGGTAGTCCAGCAGTTCGAAGGCCAGCCGCAGATCCCAGTCGGAGACGGGCAGGTCCGCCCGGCCCTTGAAGATATCGTCCACGTAGAGCAGGGGAGCGTTTTTCAAGCGTGCCAGCAGCGCCCCGCTCCGCTCTGGCGGCTCTCCCCTGATCTCCCGGAGGGCGGAGCCCCAGAGCATGTATTCGCCCGGAAGCTGACGCCGGGCCACCGCCTGGACGAAGGCCGCGGTGCAGAGATGGGTCTTTCCGGCCCCGGACTGGCCGCAGAAGGCCAGCCAGGGCAGCTTCGGCTCCTCCAGCCAGGCCAGGGACAGCTCCTTCATGCGGCTCTGGAGGGGAGTGTCGGTGCGGAAGCGCTCAAAGCTCAGGACCCGCGCCCGGTCCAGCATCCCGCAGGCCTTCAGCCGCAGGGCGGTGTCCCTGCGGCTCCGGCAGACACAGGGCCGGACCACCAGCCGGGGCCCGTCCTCGTCCACCACCGCCACGCTGCCCTTGTTGCCGCAGCGGGCGCAGTCCACGCCGCTGCCATCCGGCGGCGCAAGCTGCTGATTGAAGCTCCTGGCCTTATTTTCCAGCAGCCATCGGCCCGGGTCCCGGACCCGGGCCATCGCCGCCCGCGCCTCCGGCGGCAGCGGCAGACTGCCGAAATCAAAGCCTTGTATTGCTTGCACCATGGGAATTCTCCTTTTTCTACGTTGTTTTAAGAACGGACAGGGAAAATTTTGAACGATACCACAATTTTCCATTTTCCAATTTCAATTGCCCAGGTCAGGGAACGGCGGGCGCTCAATGAGCGCCCCTACGGCGGGGAACAGAGCGGCCGCCGCCCGCGCCTCCGGCGGGATGGGCAGACCCGAAAAATTCAAAACGTCCAACATGATATCCATTCCTTTTCATTTCTCTTGTCCAGACGGCAATTCTTGTTCCCAGCTTGACGCAGCAAAGGAACTGTAGGGAGAAGCCGTGTGTCCGGTTTGCGCTGTAGGGGCGCTCACTGAGCGTCCGCAATCGTCCGGAGGACGATCGTTCGCAACCGATCGGTTACTGGATGTGGCCCTGGCTTCGCGTCGCCGTTCCTCTTTTCCAACGTTTTCAAATGGCAATTTGAAAACACCGTAATTTTGCGTTTTGCGATTTGCGTTTTGCGTTTCCGTCCGGGCGGGGCGAAGGGCCGGCAGATTGCCGGCGCTACAGACACTCAATTCCGTATAGACGGCAATCCTGGGGCGTCGGCGCGGAGCCCTCGTCCTCCCAGCGGCCCTGGTTCAGCCAGGTGACGGGATGGGGGATGTAGCGTCCGTTTTCCCGCCGCCACTGGGGATCGGCCCGCTGGCGCTCCAGGGCGGCCAGCAGCCGCTCCACCGGAACGCCGACCCGATCAAAGGCCTTGCGCGCCGCCTGCTTGCCCACCTTCCGAGGGTAGACCTGCCAAAAGCGCTCAAAATCCTCCGCCCGCCCCCGGCCAAGGGCCGGGGAATCGGAAGACGCTTCATACGAATCCGGATTTGTCTGCGTCCGGGCCTGTGTACTGGGACAGGACAAAGCCTGCGTATGGGACTGTGAATGTGACTGTGTATGTGAATGTGACTGTGAATGTGTATGTGTATTTGTTGACACTGTTGAAGCCTGTTCAACGCTGTTCAACGCCGTTGAAGACCGTTCCGCTCCGTTGAACGCTGCTTCCAAGCGTTCAACTCCGCTCAACTCTGCTGAAAACTGTTCCGTTTCATTCAACGCCGTTTCCGGCTGTTCCAACTCCTGGGTATCTTCCTCCGAAGGATCATCTGCAAACAAATCATTGTTGCAAGATACATTCTTCGCAAATTTTTTTGCCGCCCGGACGGCGGCGCTCTTTTTGCCCGCGGCGGAGCGCTTGGCGCATTCCGCCTCCCAGCGGGCGATGCTCTGATCCACGTCCCGGCGCAGGATCTTGAAGACGATCCGCAGCTCCCCCTCGAATTCCGGCAGCGTGCCGCGCTCCTGGTAGTCCAGCAGCGCGAGGAGCAGTCTGCCCCGCTCCGCGTCGCTCAATTCCTCCAGCAGCTCCCGGTTGTTCAGAAAGATCATCAGCGCCTTGGGTTGTTCAAGTGCAGCCATCTTTCAAGCTCCCTTCCTTGTATTTGTATCTTCATTATACCACATTTCAGTCGTAAAATCAAGATACAATTTCAAAAATATCATAAAATAATCACTTTGATCGGTATTGACAGAGCAAGCAGGGAAGCTTCGTTTACAGCATGAAGATAAGAAAGCCGCCGGATTGCTCCGGCGGCCTGCTTCGTAATGAGATGGATTACCAGGCGATGACGGGGGACTGGTAGAAGACGCGGGTGTTCAGGTCCAGGATCAGCTTGGCGCCGCCGTATTTGGTGCCGGTGACATCGTATTTGCCCCAGAGGTCGGCGCGGTAGTAGCTCTCGTTGTGGGCGGTGATGCCCCGGATGCCGTAGCCGCCGTCCTCCCGATTCAGACCCAGGATGGCCCAAAGGGTGTTGTTGAAGAGGCTGCCAGAGAGGTAGGGGACGGGATCGGAAACGTCGCCCAGGCGGCGGACGGTGCCCTCGCGGGAGCCGGCGGCCAGCAGGGGAGAGCCGAAGCAGACGGTGTTGAGCACGTTGTAGCGGGACTTGATGCCGGAGTCGGCGGCCACCTGCTGGGCGATCATGCCGCCCAGGGAGTGACCGGCCAGGATCAGATTGGCGTTCTTGGGGACGTTGGCCTTGATGATGCTGACCACGTTGGCGTAGTAGACGTTATTCAGATTGAAGCCGGAGAGCAGGTCGGTCAGCACGCCGGTGGACTGGTTGAGCACCAGCTCCGTGCCGGAGAGGGTGACCAGGTAGACGGTCTTGGAGCTGAAGCCGGACTTCAGCGTGCCCTTGGTGATGCTGATGGGGCCCTGAACGCCCTGGTTGTAGCCGTCGCGGACGTAGCTGTAGATTTCCTGTGCGGCGGTGAAGGTCCGGTTGTTGGCGGCGGAAGCAAAGCAGGTCAGGACGGAAAGCAGCATCAATACTGCCAGCAGCGTGGAGAGAATGCGGGTGAATTTTTTCATGAGTCGCGCCTCCTAATCGTTGTTTCAGAAATGTCGTATATTCTGCCGGTCCGGCCAGGCTTTCACAACAGTGAAATTGACCAAATATATTGTAGCATAAGGATTCGGATTTGTCAATTTTATCGAAGTGTTTTTTTCATGAAACAAGATATACAGGCCCGCCGTCGGCTTCTCCCCAAAATATTCTAAAATTTAAAAATTTGACTTGACAATTGACAAAATGGCCTGTATAATAACCACGCCTTTTGAAAAAGGCCCTGAAAGCGACCTGGATGGAACCGGTCGTGTCGGAGGGAGGGAAATCAATGTCTGAGATCAAGGTCAAGGAAAATGAATCCTTGGAGAATGCTCTCAAGCGCTTCAAGCGGAGCTGCCAGAAGGCTGGCATCCAGCAGGAAGTCCGCAAGCGTGAGCATTACGTCAGCCCCAGCCTGAAGCGCAAGCAGAAGAGCGAGGCCGCCCGTAAGAACAAGAGAAGAGGCTTCTGATTTTCTTCCGTTTACAGGGAAACAAATCTCCGTCCGAAAGGATGGAGATTTTTTTGGCGTCAGGCAATAGGCATCAGGCAATAGGCAATAGGCAATAGGCATCAGGCAATAGGCAATAGGAGATGCACGCTGCTCACGCCGTAGGGGCGGTCATTGGCCGCCCGCCCGAGGCAATAGGCATCAGGCAATAGGCAATAGGGGACGGGGGCTGCGGATTCACCCAGAAAGGGCGCAATGCCTCACTTTGTTCGGAATGAAAAAAACGGAAGATAATCGCCGTAGGGGGCGGCGCCCTCGACGCCCCGCCGTACCCCGCCGCAGGGGCGATCATTGATCGCCCGTCGTTCGGCATTAAAATACCTTTCAAACGCAAAATCGGACGCCGCCGGGGCGTCCGATTTGTCGTATGTCGGGATTCTTACTGCTTCTTTGCCAGCTTGATCAGCCGCAGGATCACGGGGGTCAGCAGGACGTTGACGCCCAGCTCCACCAGGAAGTTGACCCCGGCCAGGCCCAGGAAGACGTAGGCCACGGGATTCTCGAAGCCGGCGGCCTTGCCCCACTCAACGATGGTGGGCCAGAAGAACAGGCGGCAGCCGATCAGGAAGAGGCCGGTGTTCACCACCGGGGCCGTCACGGCGGCGCAGATGATGGCGAAATACTGATTTTTCTTCTCAAACGTCCGGTAGACCAGCCCGGCCAGCAGACCGGCGCAGGTGCCCTTCACGATCACGGTGAGCACGGTGCCGAAGGCGTTGATGGGCAGGAAGGCCGTGGCGCCGCCGGTGGCCAGCACCATGACGGAGAAGACGAAGCCCAGCCAAGCGCCGGCATAGGGTCCCAGGAGGGCCGCGCCCAGAACAATGGGAACCAGCACGAAGGACAGGGAGACGCCGGGAATGGGCTGCACGTAGTTGCCCAGCAGCTGCAGCACGGCGACGATGGCGGTGAGCATGGCAGTCAGAGCGATCTGCCTGGCGCCGAAGCGGGATTTGCGAGATTCCATATTGAGTTCCTTTCTGCTGCTGTTTCACCCTTACGTTGAATACAGCGCAACAGCAATATACCACAATTCAGATGAAATGTAAAGGAAAATCATATTGATTCAGCGACAATTTTCATTTTTCAAGACGATCCTTATGGCGCACACTGTGCGCCGCTACGGGCGGGATACGGCGGGCGGTCAATGACCGCCCCTACAGGCGGGTCTGTTGCCTGATGCCTGATGCCTGATGCCTAATTCCTGATCCCTGGTCGGTGCGGGAGACGGCGGGCGGCCAATGACCGCCCCTACATGCGGGTCTGATGCCTAATTCCTGATCCCTGGTCGGTGCGGGGGACGGCGGGCGGTCAATGACCGCCCCTACAGGCGGGTCTGATGCCTGATGCCTATTGCCTATTTTCCTGTTGACGGACGGCGGTCTTTGTTGTATAATACCGTGGAATTTATACGGTCCCGGCGCTTCGGGACCGATGGGAGGTATATTCTGTCTATGAAAAAAGCGATTATCACGCTGGTGATCGTGGTCCTGATCGTGGGCGGGCTGTTCTTTGCCGCTCTGCACGGGATCGGCGGGCTCGTCCAGCCGGTGGATCAGGGCGTCGTCCTGGGCCTGGACCTGGTGGGCGGCTCCGAGATCACCTATGAGGCCGTCATTCCCGCGGACTTCGACACGTCGAAGCTCTCCGAGGGCATGGAGGTGGCCCGGACCATGATGCAGCAGCGTCTGGACGCCCTGGGCTACACCGAGGCCAGCTGCTTCATCTCCGGCGACCGCCGCCTGGTGGTGGAGATCCCCTCCGTGGAGGACCCCGAGAAGGCCGTCCACGATCTGGGCGCCACCGCCGTCGTGGAGCTGGTGGACGCCGACGGCAAGGTCTGGCTCTCCGGCTCCGACATCGAGGACGCGTCCTACTCCGACGAGCCCACCGATTCCACCGGCCTGCCCAGCCCCCACGTGGTCATGAAGCTGAACGAGGGCGGCCGCACCAAGCTGAAGCAGGCCTGCCAGAGCGTGCTGGCCCGGGCCGACGGCAAGAACGTCCTGGCCATTCAGATGGACGGCGAGGAGATCTCCGCGCCCTACGTCAACGAGGTGTTGGACTCCACCCAGGTGGTCATCACCGTGGGCTCCGCCGAGAACCCGGAGGAGTACGCCCGCTACCTGGCGAAGATCATCTCCGCGGGCCGTCTGCCCTTTGAGCTGAGCACTGCCAAGCAGCAGACCATCGGCGCGTCCCTGGGCGAGAAGAGCCTGTCCACCAGTCTGCTGGCGGGTCTGATCGGCCTGATCCTGGTCATGCTCTTCATGATCGCGGTCTATCGGCTGATGGGCCTGATCTCCTGCGTGGCCCTGGCGGCCTACGCGGCCCTCTTCGCCGTGGCCATCTCCGTCTTCCACGTGAACCTGAGTCTGCCCGGCATCGCGGGCATCATCCTCACCATGGGCATGGCCGTGGACGCCAACGTCATCATCTTCGAGCGCATCAAGGAGGAGCTGCGCCTGGGCAAGACCCTGCGCTTTGCCATTGAGTCCGGCTACAAGCGGGCCATCCTTGCCATCATCGACGCCAACGTGACCACGATGATCGCGGGCTTCGTTCTGCTGTGGCAGGGCTCCGGCACCATCCTGGGCTTCGCCGTGACCCTGCTGATCGGCGTGGTCCTGTCCATGCTGGTGATGCTGGTGCTCACCAGGATCCTGTTGAAAACCGCCGTGGGCTTGAAGATCACGAATCTCAAGCTCTACTGCGCGTGAGAAAGGAGGCGCTGACATGATCGACAAGTACAGAGGCTTCAGCTTTACGAAGCATTTCAAGCTCTTCGGGATCATTTCGCTGCTCCTGATCTCCGTGGGTCTGGTGAGCCTGATCCTCACCGTCTGCGGCGTTCCCGGGCTGTTCAACTTCGACATCGACTTTGTGGGCGGCACCACCTTTGAGTTCCGGCTCCCCGTGACCGTGGACAAGAGCGTCACCGACCGGGCCGCCGAGCTCTATCTGGACGCCGTGGGCAAGGCGCCCTCCTCCGTCACCTCCTCCGGCGAGAACGGCCTGCGCATCAAGGCCCTGGAGCTGAGCGACGAGGAGGTGGAGGCCGTCCGGAACGCCATCGTGGGCGAGTATCCCATCAACGTGGAGAACGATTATCAGGTGGAGCGCGTCTCCGCCTCCGTGGGCCGGGATCTGACCAGATCGGCCTTCCTGGCCTCCGCCGTGGCCGTGGCCCTGATTCTGATCTACATCGGCTTCCGCTTCGAGTTCAAGTCCGGCGTGGCCGCGGTCTGCGCCCTGGTCCACGATCTGCTGGTGATGCTGAGCTTCTACGTAATCTTCCGCATCCCCTTCAACATCAATTTCATCGCCGCAGCGCTGACCATCCTGGGCTACTCCATCAACGCCACCATCGTGGTCTTCGACCGGGTCCGCGAGAACCGGAAGAACATGAAGACCGGCAACTTCGGGGAGATCGTGGATACCTCCATCTGGGACACCATGAGCCGCTCCGTCAACACGACCGTCACGACCCTGATCGTCATGGTCATGCTGCTGATTATGGGCGTCAGCTCCATCCGGAACTTCGCCCTGCCCATCTGCATCGGCATCATCTGCGGCTGCTACTCCTCCGTCTGCATCTCCGGCCCCCTGTGGAACAAGATGAACCACGGACGGGTGCACAAGGCGTAAACGCAGGCAGGTAAATAATTAAGAAGTAAGAAGTAAGAAGTAAGAAGTTTCGGCTTCTTGCTTCTTACTTTTTTGCATATGATTTGATAAGGATCCGCGTGATGCGGGCGGCCGATGACCGCCCCTACGAGCGTGGCGCTCGGTGGAAGCTTGGTGCGTGATGCGGGCGGCCAATGGCCGCCCCTACGTGCGTGGTGCTGTGGGGGGAAGGCTGGTGCGGGATGCGGGCGGCCGATGGCCGCCCCTACGTGCGTGGCTGGCACCTGTCACTTGTCACTTCCCTGTTCCCTTCTCCCACCCTGATCCTTGATCCTTGATCCCTGATCCCTTGTCCAGGCGGGGAACCAGGGCCGATGTGGGCATACTTCGTGACTCTTCGAGTTCGGCCCCTACGGGCGGGCGCACTGATGCCTATTGCCTGATGCCTATTGCCTATTGCCTGTTGCCTGTTGCCTTTTCAACCACCCTGACCCTCAACCACGCCGTCATATTCACATCGTATAACGCATAGTCTTTCCCAGGTGATGCAGGATGGACAAACGATTGGAAGAAATCCCGCGGCTCTTCCCGCCGCCCTACCAGAGGGCCGTCGAGACCCTGCTGACGGAGCGCGGAGACCGGGTGGAGGAGCTGCGGCTCCGGGTCGGAAGCCCCGTGAGCTGGCGCTGCGCGGGGCGGGAGCTGTATCTGGACGATGCGGCGCTGCCGCCCGCGGAGCCGGGGCTGCTGGAGCAGGTCTTCCGCCGTGCCTCCGGCAACGCGGTCTACGCGGTGGAGGAGCAGATCAGCCGGGGCTGTCTGACCCTGCCCGGCGGGCATCGGCTGGGGCTTTGCGGCAGCGCCGCCGTGGAGCGGGGCAGCATCCGCACCCTGCGGGAGCTCCAGGCGCTAAACCTCCGTCTGGCCCGGGAGCGGCCCGGCTGCGCGGACGCGCTGGTGAGCCGGCTCTGGGCGCGGCCCGGGTCTGCTCTGATTCTGGGGCCGCCCGGCTCCGGGAAGACCACGGTGCTGCGAGACCTGGTCCGCCAGTGCTCCGACCGCTTTGCCTGGCGGATCGGCCTGGTGGACGAGCGGGGTGAGCTGGCGGCCTGTCGGGGCGGGCGGCCCCAGCTGGCGGTGGGACGGCGAACCGACGTGCTCTCCGGCTGCCCGAAGGCCGCGGGCGTGGAGCTGCTGGTCCGCTCCATGGCCCCGGACTGGATCGCACTGGACGAGATCACCGCCGAGGCCGACGTGGAGGCTCTGACCCGGGCCTCCTACTGCGGGGTCCGCTTTTTTGCCTCGGCCCACGCAGACGGGCCGGAGGACCTGGCCCGCCGCCCGGTGTACCGGCGTCTGCTGGACTGCGCCGTGTTTGACTGCGCAGCGGTCATTCAGACCGACCGGAGCCTGCGCATGGAGCCGCTGGGGCAGGGCCTGCCGGGTCTCTGAAATCCCGGAACGGAGAAAGGAGCCGACATGGAAGAGATCAAACTGCTTGGCGGCGCGCTGATCCTGGCGTCCTCCGCCTGGGCTGGCCTGCGGGCTGCCCTCTGCCTGCGCCGGACGCAGGAGCAGCTCCGGGATCTTTGCGCCGCGCTGGAGCTGATGGCGGGGGAGGTGTCCTTCGCCGCCACGCCCTTCGTTCCCCTCTGCCGCAGGGCGGGAGAGGGACGCGGCCCCGCGGTCCGCGCCTTTTTCGACGCGCTTGCGCGGGAGGGGGAGCGGCCGGAGCGGGCAGAAGCGGGAATGACCCGCGGCGCCTGCGGGGAGGCCGGCCTGCTGCTGCCGGAGCGGAGTCTCTCCGCGCTGGAGCGGCTCTTCGACGGCTACGGCCGCTTTGACCGGGCCGGTCAGCTCCGCCAGATTGAGCTGGCCCTGTCGGAGCTGAAGCAGCTGAACGCGGAGCTGAATCTGCACACGGAGGAGCGCTGCCGCGGCCTGCGGGTCCTGGGGCTGACGGCGGGGGCCGCAGTGCTGGTGCTGGTGCTCTGATGGAAATCGACCTCATCTTCAAGATCGCGGCGGTGGGCATCATCATCTCCATTCTGAACCAGGTCCTGGTTCGTTCCGGCCGGGAGGAGCAGGCCACCATGACCACCCTGGCGGGTCTGGTGGTGGTGCTGATGATCGTGGTGGAGCGGATCGCGGAGCTCTTCGCCAAGGTGAAGGAGCTCTTCCACTTCTGATGGAGACGGGCCTTCGGCTCTGCGCGCTGGCGCTGATGGCGGCCCTGCTGAATCTGACGATCCGGAAGCAGAGCCCCGAGCTGGGCCTGGCCCTGAGTCTCTGCGCCTGCGTCCTGGGCGCGGCCCTGCTGCTGCGCGCGCTGACGCCCGTTCTCAGCCTGGCGCGGTCCCTGGCGAAGCGGGCCGCCATGGAGGAGGACCTGCTGGAGCCCCTGTGGAAATGCCTGGGCCTGGGGCTGCTGACGGAGCTCAGCGCCGCAGTCTGCGCCGACGCCGGACAGAACGCCCTGGCGAAGCTCATTGAGCTGGGCGGGGGAATCCTCTGCCTGGCGGCCGCCCTGCCGCTGCTGCAGGCGGTGCTGGCGCTGATCGAGGAGCTGGCGTAGATGAACGCCAGTCTCTACGGTAGCGCCGGCAATTTGCCGGCTAGATGGCAAGGTGTTGCGATTCGGGCCGGCAGATTGCCGGCACTACATTGAGAGGGTACTATGCGATTGCTTGCAATCCTGCTGGCCGGGCTTGCGGCGTTTGCGCTGCTGGCCCTGCCCGCCGCCGTGGCGGACGCGGAGACGGCCCGGGAGGAACTGAACGCCGTGCTGGAGCGGGAGCTGGACCCGGAGCAGGGGCTCTCCGGCGCGGTGCTGGAACAGATCGGGCCCTATGACGGGGCGGTTTCGGGCTTTGGGGAACGGGTGCTCGCCCTGCTGGCGAAGAGCCTGGGCCGGCTGAAGGAGCTGGGGCTCCGGGAGGGCCTGCGCAGCCTGGGCGTCATCCTGGCCGCGGCCCTGCTCTGCGCACTGGCGGAGGAGCACAGCCGGGGCCGGGCCCTCGCGCCGCTGGTGGGTGGGCTTACCGTCACGGCCGCCTGCGCCGGTCCCTTTGGCGCCATGATCTCCCTGGGGGCGGAGACGATCCGCTCCCTGCACCGTTACGTCACCCTGCTGCTGCCCGGCATGTCCGCGCTGATGACGGCCTCCGGGAATCCGTCCGGCGCGGCGGTCTCAGGGCTGGGGATCGTGCTCTTCGATCTGCTGCTCTCGCTGGTTCCCGGCCTGCTGCTGCCGCTGGTCTGGGTCCTGGTCGCCCTCAGCGCGGCGGAATCCTGCCTGGGGCTGAAACAGCTGGGCTCCCTGCGGAGCTTTGTCAAGTGGCTGCTGGTCACGGGCGTCAAGCTGCTGATGTGGGGCTACACCGGGGTTCTGAGTCTGACGGGCCTGGTCTCCGGCAGCCTGGACGCCCAGAAGCTGCGGAGCCTCCGCGCCGCCGTGGCGGGAATGGTCCCGGTGGTGGGGAATCTGGTCTCCGAGGCCTCCGGCTCCCTGCTCAGCGCGGCCGCCCTGCTGCGGGCCGGAGCCGGGCTCTACGGGATGCTGGCCGTGCTGGGGCTTTGCCTGGCTCCCTTTTTCCGCATCGCCCTGCAATATCTCCTGCTGAAGCTGGGGACGGGGCTCTGCGGCCTCTTCGGGAGCGGCGCGCAGGCGCCGCTGCTGGAAAACCTGAGTCAGGCCATGGGCGTCGTGCTGGCGCTGACGGGTCTGGCCTGCCTGCTGTCTCTGATGATCCTCGTACTATGTATCCGGACGGTGACGCCATGACTGCCATCAAAAGCTATCTGCTGCGGTTGATCCTCTGCGGCCTTCTGACGGGCCTGGCCGGGGCCCTGCTGCAGGGGAAACGGGCCGGCCGCGCCCTGCGGCTCTGCGGGGGCTGCCTGCTGATCCTCACGGCCCTGCGCCCCCTGCTGCGCGTGGAGCTGGGCAAGCTGCCTGACCTGGTGACGGGTCTGACCCAGGCACAGCGGGCGGAGGAGGCGAAGCGGAAGAACGACGAGCTCCTGCGCGGCCTCGTGGAGGAACAGACCGCCGTCTGGATCGCGGAGCGGGCGAAGGATCTGGGTCTGCTGGTCTCCGCCTCGGTGACGACCCGGAAGACGGAGGCGGGCTGCTTCGTGCCGGACGCGGTGCTGCTGCGGGGGTCTGCGTCCACGGCGCAGCGGGAGGCGCTGAACGCCGTCCTGTGCAGGGAGCTGGGGCTCTCCCCGGAAAAGCTCCGCTGGGAGGGCGGATGAAGCCGGAGTGGAAGGGGCTAAAGCGGCTTCCCGCCCTGCTGGAGCGCTTCAAGTACCCCCTGGGCGTCCTGCTGCTGGGGCTGGCGCTGATCCTCCTGCCCGTCCGGGGCGGAGACGGGGAGGCAGCGCCGGAGCCCGCGCCGGCTGCCTCCGCCCCCGGAGAGTCCCGGAACGCCGAGGACTATCGGGCCGCCGTGGAGCGGGAGCTGGAGAGCCTTCTGAGCCAGGTGGATGGGGCGGGCCGGGTCCGGGTGATGCTGACCCTGAAGACGGGGCCGGCCGCCCGCTATCAGAGCGACCGCAGCGTTTCGGAAAGCCGGGACGGCGACCGCGTCAGCGCCTCCACCGAGGAAAAGACGGTCATGCTGGAGCGCGGCAGCGCATACAATGAACCGGCGATTGTGAGCACGGCCTATCCGGAGTTTCAGGGCGCGCTGGTGGTGGCGGAGGGCGGCGGGGACGAACGGGTCCGCCTGCGGCTCTCCGGAGCCGTCGCCGCGCTGCTGGGGCTGGGAGCCGATCAGATCATTGTTGTCAAAATGAAGTAAAGGAGAATTGCACGTGAAAAGCTGGAAACGAAACGCCCTGGTGGCGGCGATCCTGGTGCTGGTCTGCGGCGGGATCTGGTGGAATTGGCGCTATGAGACGGACAAGGCGGCGGACCTGGTCTCCACCCTGGATGAAAACAAGCTGCGCGACGACGCGGCCCTGGTGCTGGCGCCCACGGAGGGCGCCCGGGAGGCCGCCGCACAGGAGCCGGCGGAGGCGGACGACGCGGAGCAGGTCTTCGCCAAAATGCGCCTGAGCCGTCAGCAGAGCCGTGACAGCGCGGTGCGTCTTCTGCAGGAGACAGTCTCCTACGCGGGGGAGGACGAGGACGTCAGCGCCGGGACCCTGCAGATGGACGCCATCGTCAAGACGGCCCTGGCGGAGGCCTCCGTGGAAAGCCTGGTGATCTCCAAGGGCTACGCCGACTGCGTGGCCTACATGACCGAGGACGGCATCGACCTGGCCGTGGCCGCAGAGGGCCTGAGTCCCGCCGAGGTGGCGCTGCTGTCGGATATCGTCCTGAGCCAGACGGATTACGAGCTGAATCAGCTGCGAATCATCGAGGTTCCCTAAAAAAACAGTTGTATTTTTCGGATTTTGTGATACAATATTACAAATAAACGTGTTTCACAAAGGAGGAACATCGTATGGCAGAGAATAAGGACTACATGACGCGCGAGCTGGAAAACGGCAGCGTCAGCATCAATGAGGAGGTCATCAGTACCATCGTCGTGGCCGCCGTCAAGGACGTGGAGGGCGTCGTCAGCCTTCGCAGCGACAAGAAGGGCCTCCGCGTGACCCTGGGCGAGGATTCCGTGGAGCTGGAATACGGTCTCGTGGTGCTCTACGGCCACTCCGTTGTGGAGATCGCCAAGAACGTGCAGAACGCCGTGGTCAACGCGGTGGAATCCATGACCGGCTTCCGTGTCAGCCACGTGGACGTGAACGTCACCGGCATCGCCATGGGGAAGCTCTGATGGAAGCTACGCCGCGCATGACCAGATCCGCTGCCCGCGAGATCGCCGTCCATCTGATCTACGCCGTCCAGTATGGCGGCGAGGACGTACAGACGGCGCTGAACGAGCGCTTTGAGGAGAACTATTACGCGCAGCTCTCCGGGGAAAACGAGGTCTACGCCGGGAAGCCCGGCCCCAAGCAGCGGGCATACATCTCCGCCGTGGTGGAGGGCGTCACGGAGCGCCGTCCGGAGCTGGACGAGATCATCGCCCGCTATTCCATCGGCTGGAATCTGAACCGCATTTCCCGCCTGGCCCGGGCGGCCATGGAGCTTGCCATCTACGAGGCCCTCTACGTGGAGGACGTGCCGATGAACGTCGCCATCAACGAGGCGGTGAAGCTCTGCCAGAAGTACGAGGAGCCGGAGACCGTGGCCTTTGTCAACGGCATTCTGGGCGCTTTTTCCAGAGATCAGAGGCCAGAGGCATGATCTGCGTCGGCTTCGATACCAGCAATTATACGAGCTCCGTCGCCTGGTTTGACGGGCGGAGCGGAGCGAACGCCTCCCGGCTTCTGCCGGTGAAGGCGGGAGAATTGGGCCTTCGCCAATCGGAGGCCCTGTTTTCTCATATCAAGCGCCTGCCGGAGCTCTCCGACGGGCTCTTTGCGCATCTGGACCCCGCGCAACTGGCCGCCGTGGGCGTCAGCACCCGGCCCCGGGCCGTGGAGGGCTCCTACATGCCCTGCTTTCTGGCGGGGGAGTCCCAGGCCCGGGTCCTGGCCTCGGCCCTGCATCTGCCGCTGTACGAGTTCTCCCACCAGCAGGGCCACATCGCGGCGGTGCTCTGGTCCGCGGGCCGGCTGGATCTGCTGGGCTCCGAGTTCCTGGCCTGGCATCTCTCCGGCGGCACCACCGAGCTGCTGCTGGTCCGCAGCACGGCGGCAGGGGAGATCGACTGTGAAAAAATCGGCGGCACCACGGACATCTCCGCCGGCCAGCTCATTGACCGGACCGGCCAGCTCCTGGGCCTGGACTTTCCGGCGGGCAAGTCGCTGGACGCTCTGGCTTGTCAGGGAACAGGGAACGGGGAACAGGGAACAGACCCGCTCGCAGCGGCGCACAGTGTGCGCCACCCTGTACCACGCTCAGACGAGGCATCAGGCATCAGGCATCAGCTCCCGTATCTTTATTGCTAATGCCAGGAAAATCGAGAATATCACTTTTTTCCAATAATTTCAAAAAACATCTCTTTTCAGGAATTGCTTCCAAAGCTTCTCTCTTCAATGGAA
>JAFWTG010000058.1 GCA_017519005.1 Oscillospiraceae bacterium
CGCGGCGCCGTTGGCGTCGGGCGGCCTGACCCCTGGCCGCCGCCGACACGCTGGCTGTCATCGCGGCGGCCTGGGGTCTGGCCGCCCTACGGCGAGAGCTCGACAAATCCGAATATGTAGGCAGCTTGCTTGAAAAATCAGAACAGGGACGGTATCATTTCTTGCCCGGCAGGATATGATACCGTCCCTGTTCTGTGTATTTTTACGATCCCCATGCGGACTGACTACCTTACGAAATTCCAGCAGCAGTTTTTCTCAATGAATTTATGGATATCCGAGACACTGTCTACATCGATATTGTCATAAAACAGATACCCAATCTCCCCGGTGCTGTCGTTTGTGACGACGATGCAGCACTGTGAATAGTATGCTTCCCAATAATCGAAACCTGGCTCCGCGAAACGGAAGACGTAGTCGCCCAGGACGACTGTCGGGTCAAAGCTTTCATAAACGCCGTCCCGTTTCGCCCAATAGAAATAGTCGCCCAACAGGGGCTCCGACAGGAAGCGGAACGAGGTCTCCAGTGCGGCCTTTTGCCCGGGATAATCCGAAGCCTCGTACTGGCAGAGCAGGATGCCGACTTCGCTTGTATCGAGGAAGTGCCTGTCTTCACATTTGTGGTATTCCTCGCGGATGGGCTCCCCAAGGTCCAGCTTATGGAACGCGGGGACCCAGTCATAGTCACCGGTGAATCGTGCGGCGGCGTCCTGCCGGATTACCGTGTGGAATTGTATCGCATCGAAAGCGGCAGTCGCATAGAGCCAAAAGAGCAGCATCAGAGCCCAGAGTCCCAGCGCGCGAAGAAATTTGGAGAACCAGGAGAACTCCTTTCGCAGCATTCGAATCAGGAAAAAGAGAATTCCCCCGGGAATGAGAAAGAATGCGAGGATCGCGCCGAATGTGAGCCGCAGGTCTGTGAAAAGAAGACGATACAGCCCAACCACAATCAGGAGGCTCGGCGCGGCGCAGAGCAGCGCCGCGCCGAGCTTTGGCAGGTCAAACATCAGAAAGCCGAGAAAACGTTCCCAAAGATTGAGATGGAC
Organism: Oscillospiraceae bacterium; assembly: GCA_017519005.1. GTDB lineage: Bacteria > Bacillota > Clostridia > Oscillospirales > Oscillospiraceae > JAFRPC01. The sequence continues at coordinate 1,044 of JAFWTG010000058.1, forward strand.
GACAGGCGCGCTTTTATGATTGCTTCCCGTTTTCGCTCCCTCCTTATATCACAGTCTTTGAACGTGTGCCAACGGGGACGGTTCTCAATGACATGTTATTTATGTAAACTGATGTGTCAGTGAGAACCGTCCCTGTTGGCACATTTTTAGTCCCTCTCTCCTCAGTTGTGGAACACATAGTCCGCCGGGTCGTAGAGCACCAGGTCCTGATAGAACATGGCCTGCAGGCTGCCGTCGGCACCCAGCAGCAGGACCAGCTCCTCCATCTGTTGGCTGAGATAGAGGATCATCCCCAGGCCGTTGTCGCTGTCCTCTGAAACAGGTTCTCCCAGCAGGGCGATGAGCTGTGCCTTGTCCATGCCCCGGGCGATTCCGGCTGGGCCGGTAAAGTCCACCAGCCCTTCCTCGCTCTGCTCATAGAACCTGGTTTCGTTGATGGAGAAGAAGCGGATCGGGCAGTCCAGATAGTGGGCTGCCTCTTCGCCCGTATTCACCACGCCCAGCCGCAGAGGGTTGAAGGGGCTGTCCTCCTGGTCGGTCGGCGCCAGATAGATCTGCACCATACCGTCGGGGTCCAGCATCCCTGCCTCGGAGAGCTCCGGGGCTGCGTTGGGGTCCTTCCGGTTTTCCGCGGGAACCAGCGCCGTATAGGGATTATCCGTCCCCATGCTGCGCATGAAAATGGCGTCCGTCACCGTCCAGCCCTGCCCGACGAGATCCCGCGGCGTAATCTCGCTCAGCCGGAAGGCGTAATCCTCCAGGCTGTAGCTGTCGTCCAGCCTGTCGAGCAGTTCCGGAATGGGAGCTTCCGTGTCCGGCGCCTCCGTTGCGGGCGGCTCAGTGGACGGCGCTGCGGTGCTCAGGGCCTCGGTGACCGGCATTTCCTGGGTCGGAGCGGCTTCCCAGATCGGATACCCCAAAGACTGCATGTAATCTGGCGTTTCGATCTCCTTTCCCGCCGTGTCCAAAGCCCGGAAGAAATCCGCTTGCTTCATGAAGCCCTCCACGGGGATGCGTGCCAGATAGTTGGCCTCCGGGTCTGCGGTCAGCAGGCAGATCCGGTCAGCCTGCCGTTCCCCGTCCAGCACCGTACAGCCCAAGCAGGGTCCCAGCTCCTCAGCGCGGAGGGAGCGGTCCACCGTGCCGAAGTAAGCATAGATTCTGCCGTTGTACGAAATGGCCGCATAGCTGTCCTCCGCGTCGATCGGGTTGGCATAGTCTTCAAGCACAAACTCCGTCGCGTTCTCCGGCAGCGCGGGAGCCGGCCCGCTCCCGCAACCAACCAGGGCTGACAACAAGGAAAAGATCAGCAAAATCGAGATGGTTTTTTTCATGGGTTCAATTCCTTTCTGTCGTGTAAGAAATTATGTTTACTTGTGTGTCAACGAGAACCGTCCCCGTTGGCACGCGCAGTTGCATTGGACCATATGTGCATGGAAACAAGCATGAAGATGGAGACAAAAAACAGAATGCCCAATTGCAGCAGGAAGAAGGCGCCAAGGACGGTCAGAAGGAAGAAGCCCAGAAACAGCAGCAGGCAGGCGATCCCCAGCAGCACAGATCCGCAGACGTAAACCAGCCATGCGCCCCAGGCCTTCCCCAGTCTGAACAGGAGCCACCCGGCCAGGGGCAGAACTGTCAGCGAGAGCATCAGAATCCATGTCCCCGTCTCGCTGGCGTCAAAAATACCCAGCGTCAGGACCAGAGGCAGAAGCGGACAGACCAATCCCGGCAGAGTTATGTCCAAGGACGATACGATCATTCCAAGTGTGGAAATCGGATTGTATAAAATCACACCCAGGCAGAGCCTCCGCCATTTCCGGGCGCCTGTGCCCAGGGACTTCCGAAGCGGCACCGGATTTTCCATGCGCGTTCCTCCTGTGACTGTCGTGTCGGCAATCTGCTGGTCTGATCTGTGGAGCATTGGGGGATATGGCCGGCAAATTGCCGGCGCTGCCCAATTTGAACAATTACGATTCTAACGCGTCTCAAGCGCGTCCGCCGCCTGCTGGGCAATCAGGTTCCAGCTGCGCCAGTCCTGCTCCGGGGACCGGGAACGCAGCTCCGTTTGGGCGGCTTCCCGGATCTTCGGGTCCAGGTCCCTGGCCAGCTCCGTCAGGGCGGGGACCGCGCCGTCGCCCAGTTCGCAGACGGTTCTCACGTCAAGACTGTCCAGGCGGCCGGAGCGCCAGGCGTCCACGTTGTAGCGGGCCACGATCCCGTCCACGTTGGCAAGGCTCAGGGCGATCAGCATGGCGGCGCCCAGCGTCACCGCCAGCTTCAGCACCGGCGTCCGCTTTACGAAGAGCCGGAGCCCCACCGCGGCCACCACGACGGCCAGCCAGACCATGAAGGCCGAGGTCAGCACCCGGAGACGGGTCAGACCGAAGCTTCCCATATAGAGCAGCATCTTGGAGATGGCCGTCGCCACCAGGAGCAGGGAAAAGAAACAGAGGAAGAGCGACAGGCTCTTCACTGCCTTGGGTACCCTTCCGCCCTCCTTGCGGCAGAGACTGAGCGCAATCACAATGAGGCCCAAATTGATGGCTACGATGGCACACATCTCAAAGAAGCCCCGCCGGGCGTACTCCGCCACGGTGAAATCCTTGGGCAGCAGTCCCCGAAAGGCGTCGGTGAAGTAGGCGAACTGCGCCGCCAGATAGAGAACGTAGGCCGCGCTGACGGCCCCCAGAAAGGCCGCCACGCCGACTGGTTCCAAGCCTCTGCGTATCCCGTTTTCCAAGGGCCGCGGGCCTCTGTCCGAACTGAAGAGCAGGGTGAAAACCAGCAGTGCGCCAAAGCCTCCGTAGAGCAGCGCAAGGGCTCCGCGGCCCGCGGCGGACCAATCCAGCGAGCCCAGCAGTCCCTCAAAGGCGGCGTCGGAGGAGATCAGCAGCGGCAGCAGGATAAAGAGCGCCGGGACGGCGCAGAGCAGCCCAAGGCCGATTGCCCGGGTCTGTTTGCTGCGGAGCGTTTCCTCCGCCCCGCAGTGGGTCAGCGCCCAGACGCCTGCGTTCAGCCGTCCGAAGCTCATGACAAAGGCAGTATAGCAGCAATCGTGAAGCCGGTTCAGCAGGCCGTTCCCGGTGCGCAGCGCCAGGCGCTCCAGGATCACAATCACAAAGAGCAGCGGCAGAGCAAGCAGCAGCAGTGCTTTCAGTACGGCGTCGCCGGAGAAGATCAGGCTGAGTGCGCCGATCAGATACAGCCCCGCGCAAATCGCGCCGTAGCCGCGCAGCTTCCCGGGGCGATCCCCCAGATACCACAGCGCAATTGGCAGCAGAGCAGTCAGACCCAGGGCCTCGCCGAGGCCGAGACCGTTGGCCCAGCGCAGGGAATCCCAGAGCAAAAAGCAGGCTGCCAGGAGCAGCAGCGCCAGGATCAGATCCCGCCCGGCGGCGCGCCGTTTCGGATAGACCGGAGCCGCACGCAAAACCGGTACCGATGCGACGCCCTCTGCTGCAGCAGCCGACCCTTTCGGGAAAGCGTCGGGATTCGCGTAATAATATCCGGTCTGAGCGGTTTGATCAAGCGTTGAACGCTCTGAACCCTCCGGTTTTGCACTTAGAGATACTTCTTTTTTCAGTTGTTCGTCCATAGTGATTCCCCTCGTAAGCTACAGATCCGGCCGGTACTCCAGAATGTCGCCCGGCTGGCAGTCCAGGGCCTTGCAGATGGCGTCCAGGGTGGAGAAGCGCACGGCCCTGGCCTTACCGGTCTTCAGGATCGACAGGTTGGCCGGGGTGATGCCGATGCGCTCCGCCAGCTCCAGGGAGCTCATTTTCCGCTTCGCCAGCATCACGTCCAGATTGATGATAATCGCCATAGCGCCCTCCTATATGGTCAGGGCGTTCTCTTCCTTCAGCGCGATGGCGGCGATGAAGCAGTTGCGCACCACCCGCACGATCAGGAAGAGGAAGGCCATGGAGAGTGTGATGAAGATCAGCGGGGGATACCAGCGGAAAGCCCCCAGGGTCACGGCGGCCACCGCCGCGCAGCACCAGGAGACGACAGCCATCAGACGGCTGTTGATCTCGGAAAAGACCCGTTCCTTTTGGATGTTTCGCAGCAGACGCAGCAGACAGACCAGCGCTGTCAGCACGAAGGGCAGACAGCCGTAAAAGGCGACGAAAATGGCAATTCGCCCGGTCTCCCGCAGATGCCGGTACTTCACGTACCAATCCAGCAGCCAGGGCATGGCGATCGCCAGCCCCGCCGCGGCAATCAGGCACAGCACCACAGCCGCCAGCGATAATTTTACAGCTTTGTTTTTCATGTGGAACCTCCATGTAGCGGCGCACAGTGTGCGCCACGGGATCAACAGGATAGATTAACTGCATTTTACCATTGAAATTATTGTTTGTCAATAATATTATACTGAAAAACAGAAATATCGCCCGAAAAGACCTTGTTTTGGTCCTTCCGGGCGGTTTCTTGATCGGCCTTTCACTGATAAAGACGTTCTGACCCGCGAAAAGGTTGACAGTTTACGTCAAAATCATAAACGCAAATTACACGTTCTTCGTCCAGTCCGAGGCCTTTAGGAGGCTGGACGATCTCCGCAAGACTGCCCCCTGCATATTCGCAGGATTTCCGGGAGGCAATATTATCCGTGGCGCAGCTGACGTACAAGTGCGAAAAGCCGTGCTTCCTCGCCAGCTCCAGCAGAATGATGATCGCTTTTCCGGCATAGTGATGCCCGCGATATGCCTCTTCCACCTGATACCCGATATTTCCGGCGTAATACGTGTAGTCGCTGTGCCCTACCCGAAAATCGCACCAGCCCGCGGTCCTTCCGTCGGCGCCGCAGATCCGAAAATAATACACCGGCAGATGATTGCGGGATGGGTCGCTGTCGCAGGTATGATGAAGCATCAGCCGCACGTCTTCAAATTTGAGATCACCGGTATCAAAAAACATGGAAGCCTCCAGATTGCAGTCCAAACGACAGCCAAAAGCGGCGCCCCCTACAGCGCGGACGTGGGTGTCCTCCGTAGGGAGGCATCCCCTGATGCCTCCTGCCGCCGCGCCGCGGCGGCGTCATTGCCTGCGGCAATGACAGGAGCGATGAAGACATCGCTCCCTACGACCGGTCGGGCGCCTCGGGCGGGCGGCCAATGACCGCCCCTACAGGCGCAGGCGGTATTTTCCGCCCTTTCGGCATCGGCACGGCTTTTTTGGCAAAACGCCTGCCCAGCTGGGTGGCCTGCTTTTCGGGGTAGACCGAGTAGTAGCCCCGACCTCCGTCCCGGCGCATTTTCTGGAAGCGTGGCAGCCCGGCCCAGAGGATAGAGGGGAGCCCCACCGTCAGCAGATAAAAAGGTCCGAAGAACAGAGATTGGATCGTGTGCCCGTATTCGTGGGCCAGCAGCGCCCGATCGGCGGGGGTCCAGCTTGGGTGCAGAAAGAGAAAGCTGCCCATGGACATGGAGCCGGAGCGCTGGGTCCAGACGATGCAAAAAGCCCCCTGATAGCGGAAGCGCGCGCAGCCCTTCCGCCGATAGTACAGATAGAAGAACAGGCCCACAAGATTCTGCGGCAGGCCCCAGGTCCACTGGCAGAGCAGGTAGAGAACGCGCTTCATATCACAGGAAATGCGCCCGCAGCTCCTCGTCGGGAATCGCGCTCAGATAGGCCGGCGGGATATCCAGAATGGTCTTGCAGCCCGTCATGCCCTCCCGGTTCATCCGGTGGACCGCCCGGGCGCAGGCGGCCAGCACGGAGCCGGTGAACTCGGGGTTGGAGTCCAGCTTCAGGCGGAACTCAATGCTCTGTCTGTGCTCCCGGTCAAAGCCTGTGACGCCGCCCCGGAGCACGGAGCCGCCGTGGGGGAGACCCGCGTGATCCCGGGCCAACTCCTCGGCGCTGATGAAATGCACCGTGGTGTCGTACTCGTCAAAGTAGTAGGGCATGGTCTTGATTTCCCGCTCGATGCGGGCCTTGTCGGCGCCTTCGGCGGCCACCACCCAGCATTCGCGCAGATGCTTGTCCCGGGCGGTCAGAACAGGCTGCTCGCCCCGGCGAACCGCCTCCACGGCGGCCTCAATGGGAACGGTGTACTGTCTGGCGTCCAGCACGCCCTCGATGCGGCGGATGGCGTCGGAGTGGCCCTGGCTCACGCCCCGTCCCCAGAAGGTCTCGTCCTTGCCCTGGGGCAGCACGGCGTTGGCGTAGACCCTGGCCAGGGAGAAGAGGCCGGGGTCCCAGCCGCAGGAGATCAGGCTGATTTTGCCGGCGGCCCTGGCGGCCGCGTCCGCGGCGGCGAAGTGCTCGGGAATCTTTTTGTGCGTGTCGAAGCTGTCCACCACGTTGAAATGCGCGGCATAGGCAGGGGTTTGAACGGGCAGGTCCGTGGCGCTGCCGCCGCAGAGCAGCAGCACGTCGACGGCGTCCTTCATCCGGATCGCCTGTTCCGCGGGGTATACGGGTACGCCGGGGGTGTGCAGCTTCAAGGTGGAGGGATCGCGTCGGGTGAAGACGGCGACCAGCTCCAGGTCGTCGTTTTGGGCAATGGCGGCTTCCACGCCTTTACCCAGATTGCCATAGCCGAGGATTGCGATGCGTGTCTTCATAACATAACACCTCCAAAAAGAATATCGGGCGGCATGGGCAATGCCGCCCGTGGAATTACTGTAAGATGCCGTTGAGAATGCTCTGCATATCGTAGAGCCCGGGCTCCATGGTGACGACCCACTGCACGGCGGTCAGCGCGCCCTCGGCGAAGAGCGCCCGGTCGTGGGCCTCATGGCGAAGGGTCAGGGTCTGGGTGTCGGTGCAGATGTGGATCTCGTGGACCCCGACCACGTTGCCCATGCGGAGGGAATGGACGCCGATGTCCTCTGGCTGGCGCTTGCCGTTTTCATGGCGGCCGATCACCAGGCGGCTGCCGGGCCGGACGGACTGGACCGCGTGGGCCAGGGTCAGGGCCGTACCGCTGGGAACGTCCAGCTTGCGGTTGTGGTGGGCCTCCACGATCTCAATATCCGCGTCCGGGAAGGCCTTGGCGGCCTGCTTGGCCAACGCCGTCAGCACCACGATGCCCAGGGAGAAGTTGCTGGCAAAAAGCACGGGGACAAGCTTGGCAGCCTCCCGGATGCAGGCCAGTTCCTCCTCGGTCTGGCCGGTGGTGGCGATCACCAGAGGCAGCTTCCGGGCCGCGGCGTAGGCCGTCAGCGCTGGGGTCAGGCTGTGGTGGGAGAAATCCACGATGCAGTCGGCGGGACCGTCGTATTCCGACAGCGCGGCGTAGGCCTCGCCGTCCTTGGCCATGGGGTCCACGGGGATCAGATCGGCGTCGGGCAGCTTCTCCCGGAAAACCCGCTGGACCACCCGGCCCATCCGCCCGCAAGCGCCGTTCACGATAATTTTCATGCTGTTTCCTCCAGATTATCTCTGTAGCGGCGCACAGTGCGCCAGTTCGGCAGGGCTGTCAGATTAGGCCCATCTCTTCCATTTTCGCGAAGAGCTTCGAGCGCTGGGGCTCGTCCATGGGCGTCAGCGGCAGGCGCAGCCGTTCCTCGATCTTCCCCATGCGGGCCAGGGCCGCCTTGGCGGGGACGGGGTTGGTCTGGCTGAACAGCGCCTGAATGAGCGGCAGCAGCGAGAGCTGTTCCTGCACGGCGCCCTTCAGATCGCCGGCGAAGAAGCGGCTGCAGAGCTCTACCATCCGATCGGGAACCACGTTGGCCGCCACGGAGATGACGCCCTTGCCGCCGTAGGCCAGGATCGGCAGGGTTTGGTCGTCGTTGCCGGAGTAGACGTCCAGGCGATCGCCCACCACCCGGAAGGTCTCAGCGATCTTGGAGATTCTGCCGTTGGCCTCCTTAATGCCGCAGATATTGGGGTGATCGGCCAGAACGCCGTAGGTCTCGGGCTCGATGTTTGTTCCGGTGCGGGAGGGGACGTTATAGAGAATGACCGGGGCGGTAGAGGCGTCCGCAATGGCGGTATAGCTGGCAATCAGCCCGTTCTGCGTGGGCCGGTTATAGTAGGGCGTCACACACAGCACGGCGTCGGCGCCGATGGCGCAGGCGAACTGGCTCATCATAATGGCGTGCGCGGTATCGTTGGAGCCGGTTCCGGCGATGATGGGGATCCGGTGGCCGGAGCGCTGGATCGCGAATTCCAGAACCTTGCAGTGCTCATTGTCCGTCAGGGTGGGGGCCTCGCCGGTGGTTGCGCATACCACCAGCGCGTTGACGCCGGCCATGATTTGCCAGTCGATCAGCCTGCCCAGCGCCTCATAGTCTACGCCGTCTTCGTTCATGGGTGTAACCAACGCGGTCGCGACGCCTTTAAATATGTGCTTCTTTTCCATAAGCGTTCTCCTTTGTGAGCTCTGGCTCGTACGTTCTCTAACTTATTTATTATACCACATGCGGCGATTTTGCGCAAGGGGGTTCCTCTATATTTTGTATACTCGTTTGTTTCGGCAGGCGGATCGTCAGCAGGATATCATTCTCGGACTCCTCGCGGCGCAGCTCGGGCGTGAAGCCCGCCTGCCGGAGCGTTTCCAGATGCCGGCTGACGGAGTTCAAAAACAGGCGGAGGTCCTTGACCAGGAGCTTTCGGGCCGGGCGTTCGGGCTTCGCTTCCACAGAGAGAAGTTCGTCAACGTAGGCCTCCGTTTTGGCCACCGTCAGGTCCCGGGAGACGATGACCCGGATCGCCTCCAGACGCTGCCGGTCGTCCGGAAGGCGCAGAAGCGCCCTGGCGTGCCGCTCTGAAAGGCCGCTTGTTTGCAGCGCGGCGCGCACGGCAGGGGAGTGCTTCAAAAGCCGCAGCTTATTGGCGACAGAGGAGGGGCTTTTTCCGAGGCGCTCCGCGGCCTGCTCCTGATTCAGACCGCAGAGCCGCATGAGCTTCGCGATTCCGTCCGCCTCTTCCCAGCAGTCCAGATCCCGCCGCTGCAGGTTTTCCACCAACGCGACGAGACTGCTCTCCGCCTCGTCCAGCGACACGACGAGGCAGGGAACCTCCTTGAGCCCGGCCATCCTGGCCGCCCGCAAGCGGCGTTCGCCGGCCACCAGCTCAAAGGCCGCGCCGGATTTACGGACCAGGAGCGGCTGCAGCACGCCGCTGCGAGAGACGGATTCCGTCAATTCCCGCATGCCGTCCCGATCAAAGCGTCTGCGCGGCTGTCCCGGATTTGACCGGATCTGGTCCGGCGGCAGATGAATCAGTTTTCCGCCGGAATTGGACCTGTTCTTCGAGAGTTGCATGCACATTCCTCCGGGTATTGATCTTGTTGCTTCCTATTCTAAATCCCCGGAACAACAAAAAAGGGCGAAGAGGATGCCCGCAGAAGGAAAAATCTATGCGAATACATTGACTTTTTCCGCACGGAGGAGTATGATGAGCTTACAGTGATGCGAATTACTGAATATACGGAAAGATCGGAGGTATTCCAATGTTTTGTGAAAAATGTGGTACCCGTGTGGACGACGGCCTTGCGTTCTGCCCGAATTGCGGCAATCGTCTGAGCGTGCCGGCTGCACCGGAAGCTGCGCCGAAAAAGGAAGCTCCCGTGGAAGCCGCCCCTCCCGAGAAGCCCGCGCAGCCTGCTCCCGCCCCGGCAGCTGCCGCTTCCGCCGGCGCTGCCGCGGCCAAAGCCGCTTCTGCGCCGAAAAAGCCGATCAAGCTTCCGTCCCTGGGCGGCCTGACCGACAAATTCAACAAGCAGAAGGGGAACGCGCAGATTTTCTATGGCAGCATCTGCCTTCTGCTGATCGTCTGCTGCATTTTGTCTGTGCTGAAGGTCTATACGCACAGCAGCACCGCGTTCAGCCTCGGCTTCGGACCCACCTGGCTGTTCTTTGTCAACACGGTTCTGTTTACGCTCTGCATCACCTTTTTCCTGCTGGACGCGCTCGGCAAATTCACCTTCCGGGGCCTCTGGCTCTTTATCGCCATAGCCTCCGCGCTGATTCTGATTCTCTACGTGCTCGTGTGGATCTCGGGCGTCAAGCTGATGGGCTTTGTCGTTTCCGTCCGTCTGACCGTCGGCGGCTGGTTCTTCCTGATCCTCCAGCTTGCGCTGGTCGCCGTTTGCATTCTGTATATGCTGGAGCGGAAGAAGAATCAGAAGAAATAATCCCTTTTCACGATGAAGAACCGGCGCGCGAAGCGACGCGCCGGTTCTTCCGCCATAAAATGCCTGAACGTACAGCAGTCGAACGGGGAACACAAACAAAAAACAAATATTTTCAAAAAATGAAAAGTTTTGCTTGACTTTTTCGAAATAGTGCATATAATAATAATGCGCTTGGGAAATCGTCAGAGGAGAGCGCACGATAGCGGGTTTGTGTAATGGTAGCACACCGGACTCTGACTCCGTTTGTGAGGGTTCGAATCCTTCACCCGCTGCCAAATATCGTCATATCCCATACGGGATATGACGATTTTTTTCTGCCGAAAGGATGCGAAAGGTGATTTTGACACAGTCGGAAAACCCGACGGTACGGATATGGAGATAGAATTCGGATCAAAGAGGTCAAATGAATGAAAACACGAACCGAACAACTGAAAGAAGCGTACCGATTGGAAGCTCATCCCGAGGGCGGCTGGTTCGCAGAGGTTTACACGGCACCCTTTGAGAAGGACGGACGCGCCATGGCGGGCAGCATTTATTTCCTGCTTGACGCCGGGGGGCAATCGCAGTTCCATCAGATCGACTGCGAGGAGCTTTGGTTCTATCATGAGGGCTGCGGCGTTCGGATTACCGTGCTCCATAATGGCCGCAGGGAGGAGCTCCTGCTGGGGCCGGACTGCGCCCGCGGCCAGCGGGCCATGGCGCTCATCCCGAAGGACGCCATCTTCTCCGCGGAAAACCTGACTGCGGACGGCTATACATTCGTCTCCTGCGTGACTGCGCCGAAGTTCCGCTACGAGGGCTTCCGGCTGGTCCCCGACAGCGAGATTCGGGAGAGGATGGAACAACAGCAGTCGGCGCTCTGCGGGAAAGCACAGAGCGCCGGTTGACGGTTTTGATTATTCTGCACAGTAGATTCGGATTGCCTCGGAGGCAAAGGCCGCGGCGCCGGGGCCGCCGGCCCTGTCGATGTTCTCGGTGAACTCGCCGCCGCTGCCGTACATCCTGCCAAGCTGAGCGAAGATCTTCTTCGTGCAGCTGTAGTAGTGCGCGGTGATGTAGTCCTGGACCCGGCGGGCCAGGGCCTGGGCCTCCGGGGCGGCGGGGTCGCCGCCTTTCATGGGGCCGAACTCTGCCAGCAGCGCCATGAGACCGTCCCCGGTCCGCTGCATCTCGTCCGGGGTCTTCCCGGCGGTTTTCTGCTCAAACTCTTGGTATTCCGGCGTCGCGCCCCAGGCTTGTCTGGCCCGGGCCGCGTATTCCTCCAACTTTTTCTTGTCGAACGCTTCAAAATCCATAGTAATTCCTCCTGTCAGCTTCACGGTCCGCGCCATGCGGATCAGATTGTCAATGTGCTCCCGTTTCAGGGTCAGAAGCTCGATCTGCTGCTCCAGGGCCTTGTTCCGGTCAAAGGCCGGACTATCCAGAATCCTTTTGATCTCTTTCAGCGGGAACTCCAGCTCCCGGAACAGCAGGATCTGCTGCAGCCGCTCCAGGGCCGCGTCGTCGTACAGCCGATACCCGGCCTCGGTGTACCGCACAGGCGGCAGAAGCCCGATCTCGTCATAATACCGCAGCGCCCGGATGGAAAACCCGGTCAGCCGGCTGACCTCGCGCACCGTCATCATGGCAGCTCAACTCCTCTCACACGGCTATTATAAACGATCACGCAGCGTAAGAGTCAAGTGTTTTTTCATAAAAATCCCGAACCAAAGCGAATCGCAACTGCGTGTTGCTTGCTTTTGGGAAGAACCGGTCGTATAATCATTATCAGGAG
>JAFWTG010000059.1 GCA_017519005.1 Oscillospiraceae bacterium
CACTTTTAGAATTTGTCTTGACTTCTCAAGAATTTACGTTGACATTTTTTTGCAACGTTCCATGGCCGATTTCAAACCGGTCATGTTACTTTTTGACATGGTGTTTGTTCATGTTTCTCGTTGTTTAATTTTCAAGGTACATCAGGCTTGCAGCCTATATAAAATCTCTGTGGTTTCATCGGTTGCCCTCAACCGCAGCGACCCTTATATTATAGCGCGCTGTGTTCCGTTTGTCAAGAACATTTTTCGATTTTTCGAAGCTTTTTTCTTGGTCTCGGTCGGAGCCAGGCCCCTTCCGCAACGCGCTCGCATATAATAGCACCGAGTTCCCCGTTTGTCAACACTTTTTTTGCTATTTTTCAAAAAATTTTTGAAGGCTCGTTTTTCGCCGCTTTACGCTCTCCCCGGGGCGCCAAAGCGCCGCCGCGGCGCTCAGGAGCAAAGCGCAGAGGCAGAAGCCGCTCATCAGCAGCGCTCCGTTGACCAGGGCCTCGAAGCGGCGGATCACGCCCAGGACGGAGACGCCCCGGGAGAGGGTCCGGAAAGCCTCCGGCTCCCGGGCCAGGGCCGGGGAAAGGATTCCCCCGGTGACGAGGGAGGCTGCCAGCGCGGCGCAGAGGGCGCTCCACCAGGGCCAGAGCGGCAGGCGCTGATCCTCCTCCAGGCTCCCACGCAGGCAGAGCGCCGCCCCCGGCGGCAGCATGGCCGCAAAGACCCGCAGCGCATCCGCGGGCGTCCCGGCAGGAAGCAGGCGCTCCGGGCGGAGCTGCGGCAGGCTGAAGAGCAGGACCGTCCCGTAGAGCGCGCCTGTGACCCCCAGCAGAATGCCGGCGCAGCGGCACGCGGCGGCGGGACCGATCCGGGCGGCAGCCGCCGCCAGACCCAGAACCAGGGCGGCCGCCAGCAGATTCCCCGCGGTTTCCGGGAAGGCGAAGCTGCTCTCCCAGGCGGCCAGAAGCGCTCCGGCCGTCAGGAGCGGCAGCAAGACGGCTCCCGCGGCGCCTCGCGGCAGCCGCTCCCCGGCTCCGGAGCGCCGGAAGCGCCACGTCAGTGCCGACAGCAGGAGGGCGGCGGCCCCGCCGCCCAGCAGGACCCAGGGCCAGCTCACCCGGCAGCAGAGGCGAAAGACCGGCAGGCCGGAGGCGGTCAGGGCGAGGCTGCCCAGCTGGCGGGCCGAGATTCGGTCCCTGCGGATCATTCGATCCGGAAGCCGCCGTCAGACGCCACCAGACGCGGCAGGGTCGGCGCGCGCCCCTCCGCCAGCGCAGCGCGCAGGTCCAGAACGGTGGTACGCAGGGGGTGGGCCTCCAGATAGACGCTCAGGGCCTCGGCGTCCGGGGCCGGGTCCGGCGTGACGCAGACGCCGGCGGCGGGGCGGAAGTCTTCGGACTCCGCCACGGCTTCCGCGGCCTCCGCCGCGGGCTCCGTGAGCACCACCTGCTCCGCCGTGGGCAGGAAGACCAGACCGGAAACCTCCTCCCGCAGACGCTCCAAGGCCTCGGCCAGCGTCCTGCCCACGGCCCGGACCCCGGCCCCCACGTCCACGGTGTAGGCGTCGCCCGACCGGGTAACGATCACTGTCCGGACAGGCAGCAGCTTCGCCGCGTCCTCCGCATGGAAGGGCAGCAGGCCCATCGCGCAAAGCAGAGCGGCGGCAAGCAGGAGCAGAAGCAGCTTTTTCACGGGATTTCCTCCAGATTTCAGGCTTGATGGACTCATTTTCTGCACTTTTTCAAAAAATATTCCTGCGCGGCGGCACAATTATATTATATTGTATGCTTCCACATGCCGCGGCGCACATCTGCGCACCGAACGGCGTCCGGCCACAATATATTGTGGCTTTCCGCACGTCAGTTACATTTTGTTACCGTCTTATTCAACGGTATTCATCTGAGAGATTTTTGATTTTTCCAGTAAAATCAAGGCGTTTTTGCCATCTTCACAAAAAATATACTTGCATAATTGAGGCAAATGTGTTAAAATGGTTACGAATTGATACCAATTCGATCTTTTCCGGCACATCAAACGAAGGTTTTCGACCGAAAGAGAGGTACTTATGAAGCATCGAATCCTTGCCATCCTGTTGGTCCTTTGCCTGTGCGCGGGCCTGGTTCCCACAGCCTTCGCGGGCTCGACCCTGGAGAGCAGCGTCGATATGAATCAACTGTTAAACCACGGTCTCGCCATGATTCGCAAGATCGAAGCCAACGACCGCTACGACAGCGTCATCAACACCAGCAGCTGCGTCGGCATGGGCATCGGCGGCTGGATCGGCCCCGCGGCCTGCCAGCTGTTGAGATGGATCGTCGCAGCCGATCCCGCCTACTGCCGGGAGGTTCTGGGCGACGCCCTGTACTATGAGGTCGTCAGCGAGCCCATCATCGACGCCGTGTCGATGATGCCCTACTGGAATTCCAGCAGCTGGAGATACCGCAGGTTCAGCGCCTCCGAGATTGCTTCCGCCAAGGAGCTGCTGAGCTCCGGCGTCGGCCGGCAGCAGCAGGACGCTCTGCTGTGCTACTACCTCAACAACGAGGCCAAGAGCGGCTGGAAATACGGCGTCCGCTCAGAGGCCGCCCTGCTGTACTACTGCGCCGCCCAGCACCACGGCGGCGAGGGCAGCGCCAAAAAGCTGGTCAACGAGGTTCTCGCCTATCTCGGCAGCAGCCAGATTCCTTCCCTGGCCGCCTTCCACGGCGCGGTGCTGCAGATCGCGAGCCAGAATTCCTCCTCCGCCAGCGCCAGCCACAAGGCCTATCAGACGAAGGTATACAACTACATCGTCAACGTGCTGGGCCTCCCCACCGGCCCTTCCACGGGCAGCGGCAACCCGGCCCCCTCGGTCCCCTTTACGGACATGCCCGCTCCGGGCAGCTGGGCCTATGACGCCATCGTCTGGGCCTATAACCACGATCCGCGGATCACCAGCGGCACCTCCGCCACCACCTTCTCCCCCGACGCCACGCTGACCAGGGCGGAGGCCATGACCTTCCTCTGGGCGGCCGCCTTCAAGCCCCAGCCGGCCTCGGGCAGCAATCCCTTCACGGACGTTCCGGACGACGTCTTCTATCACGACGCCGTGCTCTGGGCCGTGCAGAACGGGATCACCGGCGGCACCTCCGCCACCACCTTCTCCCCCATGGACACCGTCTCGGTGGGGCAGATGCTGACCTTCCTCTGGGCCTTTGCGGGCCGTCCCCAGTCTTACTTCACCCAGAACCCCTTCTCCGACGTGGGCGACACGATCTACTACCACGATCCCGTGCTCTGGGCCTACTACGGCGGCATCCTGGTGGGCAACGAGGGCAGCGGCGGCAAGCTCTATCCCGACCAGGGCTGCAGCCGCGCCTACGTGGTGACCTACCTCTACAACTACTTCGAAATGGGCGCCCACTGAGCGCGCCAGCTGAAAAACCGGCGGATCAAAGTCCGCCGGTTTTTTCTGTTGCATTTTCGCGCCTCTTGTACTATAATATATGAGATTCGGCTGAAAACGCCTTGATTCGGAAGGAGGCCTTGTTTTGGTTTTTGCCAGTCTGATCTTCGTCTTCCTCTTCTTTATCGCCAACATCATCACCCAGGCGGTGGTGACGGACATGCGCAAGAAGAACGTCGTCATGCTTTCATTCTCCCTGGTGTTCTACGCCTGGGCCGGCGTCCAGTACGTGCCGCTGCTGCTGGGCATGACCTTTATCTGCTGGATCAGCGCCCTGCTGCTTGACCGGCATCGGGAAGACCCGCGGGCGAAAAAGCTCGTCCTGACGGTCTGCATCGTGCTGGTGCTGCTGATCCTGGGAATCTTCAAGTACACCGGCTTCTTCCTGCGGAACGTGCAGCTGCTGCTGGGCTTCCCCAAGGTGATCCCGGAGATCGCCCTGCCCATCGGCATCAGCTTCTACACCTTCCAGCTGCTCTCCTACGTGATCGACGTCTACCGGGGCGACACGGAGGTGCAGGCGAAGTACTGGCTGCTGCTGCTCTACGCCAGCCTCTTCCACCAGTGCATCGCCGGCCCCATCGTCCGCTACCGGGACGTGAACCAGGACATCCTGCACCGTCGGGTCAAGCGGACTGAGCTGAGCCGGGGCATCACCCGCTTCTCCATCGGCCTGGCCAAGAAGGCCGTGCTGGCCAACGGCTGCGCCGCCGTGGTGCGGGACGTGTTCGGCATCGTCGTGGACGAGGACCTCACCGCCGCCATCGTGCAGGGTGCCCCGGTTACCGGCATGTGGCTGGTGATGCTGGCCTACACGCTGTTTATCTATCTGGACTTCTCCGCCTACTCTGACATGGCCATCGGCATGGGCCTGATGTGCGGCTTCCACTACAAGGAGAACTTCAACTATCCGTACGCGGCGGACTCCGTGACGGAGTTCTGGCGGCGCTGGCACATCTCCCTGTCCACCTTCTTCCGGGACTACGTGTACATCCCCCTGGGCGGCAACCGCTGCTCCAAGGGCCGCCACATCTTCAATCTCTTCGTGGTCTGGGGCCTGACGGGCATGTGGCACGGGGCCAGCTGGAACTTCATCCTCTGGGGCCTGTACTACTTCGTCTTCCTGGTGATCGAGAAGTACCTGGTGGACACGGGCCGCATTCCCAAGGCGCTGCGCCACGTGCTGACCCTGCTGATCGTGGGCTTTGGCTGGATCCTCTTCCGCTTTGACGGCAGCGGCCAGTTGGCTCCCGCCGTGAAGGGGCTCTTCGGGCTCAACGGGAACGCCTTTTCCAGCCTCTCCACCAGCCTCGTCTTCCGGAACAACGTGTTCTTCCTGATCTTCTGCGCGCTGGCCTCCCAGCCTCTGGGCAAGAGCCTGGGCAATCTGCTGAAGCGGCTGAGCCAGCAGAGCACGGTCTGGCTCCGGGTCTACGACGTCCTGGACGCGGCCTTCCCGGTATTGCTGCTGCTGCTGTCCATGATGGCGCTGGCGGGAAAGCAGTACAACCCCTTCATTTATTTCCGATTCTGAGAAAGGAGCCGCTATGAGACCGACGAAACAAGAATATCAAAAGGCCCGGTTCCGGGCCATTCAGATCAAGCAGCTCCTCTTCTTCGGCTTCCTGGTGCTGATGGGCTTCATCGGCCTGCTGTGGTTTGCCCGGCCCAAGACCTCCACCCTGGAGAAGCGCGATCTGGCGGAATTCCCGAAGCTGAGCCTGGCGGGTCTCCTGGACGGCAGCTTCTGCTCCGGCGTGGAGACCTGGTACGCCGACACCTATCCCCTCCGGGAGGGCCTCATCGACGCCAACACCAAGCTGAAAAACCTCTACGGCCTGCAGGGGGAGCAGATGATCAACAACGGCGAGAAGGCCGACGAGATCCCCACCGGCAGCGTGGATCTGGAGGAGCTGGCGGGCCGGACCAGCGAGGCCACCGAGCCGCCCGTGAACTCTGACACGCCCGTCAACAGCGGTGAAAGCGGCGTCGTGCCCCCCGTCTCCACCGAGGCGACGAGCCCCGCCACCACCGAGTACAACGGCCAGGGCGCCAACGACGTGACCCACGACCTGGAGAAGGCCGGCACCATCTACATCGCCGACGGCGCGGGCTACGGCGTCTACTACTTCAGCGAGACCAACTCCGCCCGCTACTGCCTGCTGGTGAACAAGCTGGCCAAGAATCTGTCCGGCAAGGCCCAGGTCTACTCCATGCTCTGCCCCATCTCCGCCGGCATCATGCTCTCCGACGAGGTCCGGGAGAAGACCGGCGCCTCCGACGAGCACGCCGCCACGGAGTGGTGCTACCGGAACATGGACCCCTCGGTGAAGACCGTCACCATGGTCCCCACCCTGAAGGCCCACAACGACGAGTACATCTTCTTCCGCACCGACCACCACTGGACGGCCCTGGGCGCCTACTACGCCTATCGGGAGTGGGCCAAGGTCAAGGGCGTGACGCCCCACGAGCTCTCCTACTTTGAGAAGACCTACGAGTTCCCCGGCTTCCTGGGCACCTTCTACTCCCAGTCCAACAAGAACGCCGCCATGGCCGCCAACCCGGACACGGTGAAGGCCTACGTCCCCAACGGCACCAACAGGATGAACATGTTCGTGGGCAACGGCGACGGAACCTTCACGGAGTACGCCTGGCGCATCGTCAACGACGTGTCCAACTACGCCAAGAGCGAGCTCTACGCCGCCTTCGCCGGCGGCGACCAGGCCTACAACTACGTCCACAACGAGGCCGTCACCGACGGCTCCTCGGTGCTGATCGTGAAGGACTCCTACGGCAACGCCTTCATTCCCTGGCTCATCGACCACTACGAGTACATCTACTGGATCGACTTCCGCAACTACAAGAAGTGGTGCGCCTGGGCCGGCTACTCCGACCCCAGCATCTCCAACCTGGTGGAGCGCAAGGGCATCCAGGACGTGATCCTCTGCCACAACATCTCCATCGCCACCGCCTCCTCCGCCCTGGGCGCCATGGAGGACATCTACAAATAGGCTTTCAAAAAAACCGCGCGCGGCCGGTCCCGAGGGACCGGCCGCGTGTTTTTTGGCGTTATTCGAGCTCGAAGGCGCCGGTGTAGAGCTTGTAGTAGGTGCCCTTCTGGGCGATCAGGTCCGCGTGGGAGCCCCGCTCGATGATGCGGCCGTGGTCCAGGACCATGATGGCGTCGGCGTTTCGGACGGTGCTCAGCCGGTGGGCTATGACGAAGACCGTCCGGCCGTGCATCAGGGCGTCCATGCCCTGCTGGACCAGGGCCTCGGTGCGGGTGTCGATGGAGGAGGTGGCCTCGTCCAGGATCATCACCGGGGGGTCCGCCACCGCCGCCCGGGCGATGGAGATCAGCTGGCGCTGGCCCTGGGAGAGGTTGGCCCCGTTGCCCGTGAGCATGGTGTCGTAGCCCTGGGGCAGGCGGGTGATGAAGTCGTGGGCGTTGGCCAGCTTGGCGGCCTTGATGCACTCCTCGTCCGTGGCGTCCAGCTTGCCGTAGCGGATATTCTCCATGACAGTGCCGGTGAAGAGGTTCACGTCCTGGAGCACCACGCCCAGGGAGCGGCGCAGGTCCGGCTTTTTGATCTTGTTGATGTTGATGCCGTCGTAGCGGATCTTGCCGTCCTCGATGTCGTAGAAGCGGTTGATCAGGTTGGTGATGGTGGTCTTGCCCGCGCCGGTGGCGCCCACGAAGGCAATCTTCTGGCCGGGCTCGGCCCAGAGGGTGATGTCCTCCAGGACCTTCTTGCCCTCCACGTAGGAGAAGTCCACGTCGAACATCCGCACGTCGCCCTGCAGGCGCTGATAGGTGACGGTGCCCTCAGCCTTGTGGGGATGCCGCCAGGCCCAGATGCCGGTGCGGTGGTCCGCCTCCCGGAGGCTGCCGTCGGGCAGCTCCTCGGCGTTGACCAGGGTGACGTAGCCGTGGTCCTCCTCGGGCTCCTCGTCCATGAGCTGGAAGATCCGGTCCGCGCCGGCCAGAGCCATGACGATGGAGTTGAACTGCTGGGCGATGCCGTTGACCTGGCCGGTGAACTGCTTGGCGATGTTCAGGAAGGCGATGACCACCGAGAGCTCCAGCGCGGCGCCGAAGCTGCCGTTCAGCAGGCCGTTCAGGGAGGCGTTGGGCGTCCCCAGGGTGATGAAGGCCGCGCCGGCAATGGCAATGATCACGTAGAGCATATTGCCGATGTTGTTCATCACCGGGCCCAGGATGTTGGCGAAGCGGGTGGCGGTGGTGGCCGCCTCGCAGAGCTCGCCGTTCACGGCGTCAAAGTCCCGCTGGCTGGCCGCCTCGTGGCAGAAGACCTTAACCACCTTCTGGCCGTTCATGCTCTCCTCCACGAAGCCCTCCAGCTTGCCGATGGCCTTCTGCTGGCGGATGAAGTTGACGGCGGACTTGCCGCCGATGTGCTTGACGGCAAAGCTCATGCCGAAGACGCCCACCAGCACCACGGCCATCAGGTTCATGGAGTACCAGAGCATGATGCTCAGCATGCCCAGCAGCATGATGCCGGACTGGAAGATCTGGGGCAGGCTCTGGCTGACCAGCTGGCGCAGGGTGTCGATGTCGTTGGTGTAGTGGGACATGATGTCCCCGTGCCCGTGGGCGTCGAAGTACTTGATGGGCAGCTGCTGCATGGCGTTGAACATGCGCTTGCGCATCTTGTCCAGGAAGCCCTGGGTGATGACGGCCATCAGCCGGGCGTAGAGATAGTTCAGCACGATGGTGGAGACCAGGATCACCAGCATGACCACCATGACGGAGCCCAGCTCCGCCTTGGCGGCGCTCCAGTCCCTGGAGCCCACGAAGCGGAGAATGATGGAGGAGATCCGCTCAATGAAGATGGAGGGGGAGATGTTGCCCACGGAATAGAGGGCCATACAGAGCATGGCCAGCAGGAAGGGCTTCTTGTAGTCCTCCATCAGCAGCTTGATGACCCGGGGCAGGGTGCCCTTCCGGGCCTTGGGCAGCTCCTTTCCGTTCATCGGAGCTTTCGGCATGTTTCTGCCCATGGGCGCCTTAGGCATTCTCGTCGCCTCCCTTCGTCTGCGAGGTATAGACCTCGCGGTAGATCTCGTTGGAGGCCAGCAGCTCCTCGTGGGTGCCCTGGGCCGCCACGCGGCCGCCGTCCATCACCAGGATCTGGTCGGCGTCCTGGACGGAGGCCACCCGCTGGGCGATGATGAGCTTGGTGATATCCGGCAGCTCCTCCCGGAAGGCCTTCCGGATCAGGGCGTCGGTCTGGGTGTCCACGGCGGAGGTGGAGTCGTCCAGAATCAGAATCTTCGGCTTTTTCAGCAGGGCCCGGGCGATGCAGAGCCGCTGCTTCTGGCCGCCGGAGACGTTGGCACCGCCCTGCTCGATGTAGCGGTCGTAGCCCTCCGGATTGGCGATGATGAAGTCGTGGGCCTGGGCCTGCTTGCAGGCGCGGACCAGCTCCTCGTCACTGGCGTTGGGGTCGCCCCAGCGCAGGTTCTCCTTGATGGTGCCGGAGAAGAGCACGTTCTTTTGCAGCACCACGGCCACCTGGTTCCGCAGGACCTCCATATCGTAGTCCCGCACGTCCACGCCGCCCACCTTGACGCTGCCCTGGCTCACGTCGTAGAGCCGGGAGATCAGCTGGATCAGGGTGGACTTGGAGGAGCCGGTGCCGCCCAGGATGCCCACGGTGGCGCCGGAGGGGATGTGGAGATTCACGTCCGCCAGGGCGCAGGCCTGGGCGTCGGGCTTGTACTTGAAGCTGACGTTCTCAAAGTCGATGGAGCCGTCCTTCACCTCCATGACCGGCTTTTCCGGGTTCTGCAGGCTGGGCTCGGTGTCCAGCACCTCCACGATACGGCGGGCCGCCTCGCCGGAGATGGTGACCATGACAAAGATCATGGAGATCATCATGAGGCTCATGAGGATCTGCATGGAGTAGGTGATCAGGGTGGACAGGGCGCCCACGTCCATCTGGGAGCCGCCGGAGGAGATGATGGTCCGGGCGGTCAGCAGGGGGATCAGAATCATGCAGATGTACATGGCCAGCAGCATCAGGGGATTGTTGATGGCCAGCAGCTTTTCCACCCGGGTGAAGTCGTTGCGCACGTCCTCGGAGGCCGCGCCGAACTTCTTCTTCTCGTAGTCCTCCCGGACGAAGCTCTTGACCACCCGCATGCCCTTGACGTTCTCCTGGACGGAGTTGTTCAGCTTGTCGTACTTCTTGAAGACGGCCTTGAACATGGGCATGGCCTTCTTGGCGATGACCAGCAGGCCCACCGCCAGGATGGGGATCACCAGCAGGAACACCAGGGAGATGGAGCCGCCCCTGCGAATGGACATGGTGACGGCGAAGACCAGCATCAGCGGAGAACGCACCGCCGTGCGGATGATCATCATAAAGGCCATCTGCACGTTGGTGACGTCGGTGGTGAGGCGGGTCACCAGGGAGGAGGTGGAGAACTTGTCGATGTTGGCAAAGGAGAAGCTCTGCACCTTGGCGAAGAGATCGTGGCGCAGGTTCCGGGCGAAGCCGGCGCCGGCGGAGGCCGCGAACCAGCCGGCCAGAATGCCGCAGCACATGGAGCCCATGGCCATCAGAATCAGGATGGCGCCGTAGCGGAGGATCAGGCTCATGTCCGCCCCGGCCTTGATGGCGTCGATCAGCATGCCGGTGATCATGGGCAGGGTACACTCCAGGCCCACCTCGCCCACCATGAAGAGCGGCGTCAGAAGGGTGTGTTTCTTGTTGTCCCGCACGCAGGCGAGCAGTTTTTTGATCATTTGTCTACCTCCTTGGGCCGGCAGGGGTCGAGACCGTCCACCCGCCCGATATTGTCGATCACACGGTCGAGAAGGCCCAGGAGTGCGCCGATTTCCCGCTCCGACATTCCCTCGGTGATCAGCGTCTCCGTCTCCTGGAAGCGCTGGACGACCCGCTGGTGGACGTCCAGGGCCTTCTCCGTGACGATGACGCGCTTTTTGCGGCGGTCGCCGCTGTCGCCGGCATAGCGGATGAAGTCCTTGGCCTCCAGCCGCTGCAGAATGCCGGTGACGGTGGGGTGGGACAGGCCGAAGTGGCGGCCGATCTCCCCCGGGTTGACGGGGGCCTCCTGCCGCCGGACCAGCCAGCCCAGCACCATGCCCTGAGAGGAGGTCAGATCCAGATCCTCCAGATCCAGGGTCCGCTTTCGGTCCAGGGCGTTGCTGATCCGTTTCAGCCGCGGACCCACGGCGTTTTCAGACTGCATGGGATTCCTCCTTTTTGCGTCATTTCTTTCGCATGCTACATTTAGCTTGCTACATAATAACACGCTTTGCGCAAAAGTGCAAGCCGGAATCTGCGGGAAATCCAGAAACCGCACTTTTCCCCAATTTCCACATACTTTTCCACCGCTTTTTTCGTGCAATATTCCATGTTGACAAAAAAGTGTGCAAAAAGGCCCTTCCAAGGGGCTTGGAAGGGCCTTTTGGGGGGGAAAATTACAGGACCACGTTCTGCGGTCTTCCCTCCAGCCAGGCGCGGAGGTTGTCGAAGACGATCTCCGCCCGGAGAGACATGGACTCCCGGGTGGCAAAGGCCACGTGGGGCGTGACCAGGGTGTTGGGCGCCCGCAGCAGGGGCGCGGCGGGGTCCAGGGGCGGCTCCTTGTCAAACACGTCCAGGCAGGCCCCGGCAATGCTCCCCCGCTCCAGGGCGGCGGCCAGGGCCGCCTCGTCCGCCACGGGACCCCGGGCGGCGTTCACCAGGATGGCGGTGGGCTTCATCATGGCCAGGCGCTCCGCGTTGATCAGGCCCCGGGTGGAGGCGTTCAGCGGGCAGTGGAGCACCACGATATCGGCCCGGCGCAGCAGCTCCTCCAGCCCGGTCTGCTCCACCCAGACGGGGGCGTCCGCGTGGACGCTGCGGCTGCAGGCCAGGACCCGGCAGCCGAAGGCGTGGAAGAGCTCCGCGCTGCGCATGCCGATCTTTCCCAGGCCCACGACGCCCACGGTCTTGCCCTTCAGCTCCCAGCCCACCAGACCGGCCTTGGTGCCGCCGCTGCGGCAGCGGTCCTCCACGGCCCGCAGATTCCGGGCCATGGACAGCACCGCCCCCAGCACCAGCTCGGCCACGGCCTCGGTGGAGTAGCCGGAGGCGTTGCTGACCGCGCAGCCCAGCTCCCTGGCGGCGGCCAGGTCCACGTGGTCCACGCCGGTAAAGGCCACGTCGATGAATTTCAGCCGCGGGCAAGCCCGCAGGACCTCCCCCGGCATGGGCATATTGGCCAGGATCATGGCCTCCGCGTCCCGGGCCTGGGCAATCATGGTCCCAACGTCGCCGCTGCGGGGATAGGATGCGAACTCCACGCCCTGCGCGAGAAAGGGCTCCTCCAGCGCCGCCAGCTCCGCGGCGGGAATGCCCAGATCCTCCATAATGACAACTTTCATAGCGCAGCCTCCTGTTTTTGAATCTTTGGATAATCGTATCATACTCCCGGCTGGGGGGGAAGTCAAGCCCGCCGGCGTTCTATCCGCAGCGGCCGAATATCTTGTTGCAGGAAAGGGAGGCTTTGCGCTCTGGATTTCGAGCTCAAAACCTCCCTTGCTCTTTTTTCGCTTGCTGCTTCTCCGGCTTTGCGCCGGGGTTTTTTCGGTTTACGGGTCTGTGGATCGTCTTGCGGCTTCCAGCGTATCGCGCAGCTCCTGAAGCAGTTTTTCAAACTCGGCATCGCTCAGGCCCTTATAGTTGCTGTCGAACCAATCGTTCATCTCGCGCAGGTCCCGGATCATCAGCTTCCCGTCGGCGCGGACCAGATCCACATCGTATTGATCCACTTGGGAGCTCGGTTCCTGATCGTCGGAATAGCGATAGGAGATATATGCCTCAGTATGGACAGTGAACGCATCCTCCTTCGAGTCGAGTCCCTGGAATATGTACTTCGCTTGAAAGTCTTCCCGGGTAATATCCTGACGCGCGATCTGCCAATACGCGATTTTGTTTTTCAAATACGGGAAGATCCCGGATTCTTTGTCATTTTCAAGCCATTCCTGGATCGATTTTGACTGATTCAGATAGACATTTTCAAAATAGGCGTCAAAAAATGAGCTGAGGAAGGTCTCCGGATCCTGAGAACGGGCGCCCGGGTTCACTTCACCGGCAGTATCCCGTGGTTGTGTGGAGGCACAGGCCGCAAAGGACAGGATGATACAAAAGAGGATTATTGCAGCTTGGAAGCGGCGTAAAGATTTCTTTTTTTGCATGGTTTTCTCCTTTCCCGAACGCTATGGGAGGACTCGAATCGTATAGGTATATGTAAATGGAGTTGAGTTTGAATTACAATATAAGCATCCCCTTTCTTATGATCAATGCGAACGCACTGGGTACACATCCTGTATAAAAATTATACGATTACTCATTTTATTTGTCAATAAAAAATTTTAAATGAAATTAATTTTTTGGATCACAAAACTTTTTATTGATTTTTTTAACCGGCTTGATTATGATAATGTTATCATATCAATGAGGTTTGATCATGGAAAACAGCCTGTTTGAGGAAACTGCTTCCCTTTTTGAGGAAAACTTCAAAAAGGCGGTGACTGAGCTTCTGATTCTTGTGCAGTTTACACGCCGGGATTGTTATATCGGCGAGTTGGCAGATCATCTCCTGACGCGCAGCAATGGGGTCTTGTCCATCGTCTTCCCTTATGCCGCGATTTATCGGCTGCTGGAGCGGGGATACTTAGAGGAAGCCAAAAAGCGAATCGCGCCTGACGGGCGGCGGCGGCAGTATTACCGGATTACGGACGCGGGCCGGACTTATCTGCAAGCGTTGAAAAACAGCTACGGGCGGATGACCACTGGCATCTCCGCAATTCTCTCTGAGGAGGGTGAGCACGACCGTGAATGAAATCAGACGGTTCCGCCGTGAGGTAAAGCGGCAGCTCCGGTGTTCCGGGAAGAAGAAGCGAGAGCTTATGGTTGAGCTCGACGGCATGCTTCAGTTAGTACAGATAGATCACGCCGCAATCAGTCGTGAATCATTGTTTCATGATATCGGAACACCCCATGAGGTGGCTGATACACTAATTTCAAAAATAGAGCCTTCTGAATATAAACGCTATTCTGGAAGGATACAATTATCCATTATTTGCCTCTCCTTGATAATCACTGCATTGCTTGCCATTTCCGCATATTTAATTTGGTTTCGCATTACTCCCATTCATGTTGAGGATAGGGTCGTTATCTACGAAAAGTCCTATCCTCTTGACTCTAACTCTTTTCACACTGAGCCCATAAATTCGGTAATTGAGGGACAGTGATGAAAAAAATAATATTTTCCGTAGCAAATAGCTTTATCATTTTTCTTTGGTTTGTTCTTTCCTCCGGGCCTATTTATGCGCAAGAACATACGTCAGGCGAAGCAGACTTTCAAAGCGTTGGAATACCCCGTGCCAGGTGAGGCACGGGGTATTTTTCGCTTCTCTCCCGCATATCCTCTTATCATACTGAACTCCCATAGAAACCTTTAATCTGTTCCGGCAGGAATTGTGTCATACTTCGTTGTCGTCCTTGCCGGGCGTCAAGCCCGCCTGCGTCCTCCGCCTCGTCTGGCGCAATTCCTGCACGAAACATTCTTCAATCTTTCTATGGGAGTTCAGTATCAGAAACAGGAGGCGAGGCAATGGAAAATGCATATCGGATCCGGCTGGCGGCGTTGGGGATCTTCCTGCTGGCCGTGGTGGCGGTGGGGACCTGGCTGGTCCGGCGGAACGAGGCTGCGGAGGCGGCGTCCTGGGGGCTCAGCTTCCCCCGGGAGGGGGAATGCCCGGTGGGGAACGCCTCGAAGGAGGAGCTGGCGGAGCAAGGCGCGGTCTTCGTGGGGGACACGACGCGGAAGGTCCTCTATCTGACCTTCGACGCCGGCTACGAGAACGGCCACACGGCGCAGATCCTGGACGTGCTGAAGAAGCATCAGGTCCCCGCGGCATTCTTCGTGGTGGGGCCGTATATCCGGCAGAACCCGGAGCTGGTGCGGCGCATGGCGGAGGAGGGCCACATCGTGGGCAACCACAGCTGGCACCACTGGGACATGGACCGGATCGGGGACCGGGCCACCTTCAACAAGGAGCTGTCGGACGTGGAGGAGGCTTACCGGGCCGCCGTCGGGAAGGAAATGCCCAAGTACTACCGGCCGCCCCGGGGCATCTACGCCGAGGCCAACCTGGACATGGCCCGAGACCTGGGCTACCGGACCGTGTTCTGGTCGCTGGCCTACGTGGACTGGAAGCAGGACGCGCAGCCCAGCCGGGAGGAGGCCTTCGAGAAGCTGCTGGGCCGGGTCCACAACGGGGCGATCGTCCTGCTGCACTCCACCTCGCAGACGAACGCGGAGATTCTGGACGAGCTGCTGACGAGGTGGGAGGAGCTGGGCTATTCGTTCGAGGGAATCGACACGCTGTTCTCCGAAGCGCAGACGGCACACAATTCATAATTCCGCATACTATGGACTGAGCGGCGGCTTCCGGGCATCCGGTCCGGAGCCCGCGTGCGAGCTTTTGCGGGAGGTAGCAGTATGTGTAATAACGGCTTCAACGGCAACTGGTGGATCATCATCGTGATCCTGCTTCTGGGCTGCGGCGGCTTCGGTGGCTGTGGCTGCGGCAACAGCTGCGGCTGCGGGAACAACTGCGGCTGCGGCGACGGCTGCGGCTGCAATAACGGCTGCGGCTGCTGATTCTCCGTCATTCCGAGGCGCCTGCACCGAGGAATCCGTTCCCCTCTGAGAAACCGGTCACCCGCTTTGGGGAGAAGCGGATTCCTCGCTGCGCTCGGAATGACAGAATTGAGGACGGCTGCGGCTGCGGAACAAAGGCCCGCGGGTTTCCCGCGGGCCAAGAAAAAAATGCTCTCTGCGTTCGCGCAGAGAGCATTTTTTATGAAAAATTACACCAGCTCGATGACGGCCATCTCGGCGGCGTCGCCGCGGCGGGGGCCGGTCCGGGTGACGCGGGTGTAACCGCCGTTGCGCTCGGCGTAGCCGGGGGCCACGTCCTTGAACAGCTTGTTCGCCACGTCTTCCTTCGTGATATAAGCAAGAGCTCTGCGGTAGTTCGCCAGACCGCCCTTCTTGCCCAGGGTGATCATCTTCTCAACGACGGGCTGCACTTCCTTCGCGCGGGTGAAGGTCGTCTCCAGCTTGCCGTGCTCCAGCAGATCGGTGACCTGCTGCCGCAGCATGGCCTTGCGCTGCGCGCTGGTCTTGCCGAGCTTACGAGTTCCGAACATTCAGGTTTTCCTCCTTCTGAAAAGGTTGTCGAGTTATCTTAAGTTTGATGGGAGCCGCGGCGCGGCTCCCGTCCGCGTCAGTTGTTGCTGTTGGAGTCCTCAGTGGCCAGGGACAGGTCCATCATGGCCAGCTTGTTCTGGACCTCCTCCAGGGACTTCCGGCCCATGTTCCGCACCTTCATCATATCCTCCTCCGTCTTCGCGATCAGATCGGCGACGGTGTTGATATTGGCGCGCTTCAGGCAGTTGAAGCTCCGGACGGAGAGATCCAGCTCCTCAATGGTCAGCTCCAGCATCTTGTTGTGGGTATCGCCCACGTGCTCCACCACGGTGGACTTGCTGGCCACGGCCTCGCTCAGATCGGTGAACAGGGCCAGGTGGTCGGTGAGGATCTTGGCGCCCAGGGAAACGGCGTCCCGGGCGGAGATGATCCGGTTGGTCCAGACCTCCAGGGTGAGCTTGTCGTAGTCGGTCATGTTGCCGACACGGGTGTTCTCCACGGTGTAGTTGACCTTGGTGACGGGGGTGTAGATGGAGTCAACGGGGATCACGCCGATGGGCATGCCGGGGGTCTTGTTGTGGTCCGCCCGGACGTAGCCGCGGCCGTGGCTCAGGCTGATTTCCATATTCAGGGTGGCGTCGGGACCCAGGGTCGCGATATGCAGCTCGGGGTTCAGAATTTCCACCTCGGCGTCCGCCTTGATGCTGCCGGCCGTGATCTCGCAGGGGCCGACGGCGTCAATGTAGACGGTCTTGGGTTCATCACAGTGGAGCTTGGGCAGCAGACGCTTGATGTTCAGGACGATCTCGGTGACGTCTTCCTTGACCCCGGGGATCGTGGAGAACTCATGCTGCACGCCGGCAATTTTGATGGAGGTGGCGGCACAGCCGGGCAGGCTGGACAGAAGGATCCGTCTCAGACTGTTGCCCAGGGTGATGCCGTAGCCTCTTTCCAGGGGCTCTACGATATATTTGCCGTAGGAACCATCCTCAGGAGAGTCGATACACTCAATACGCGGCTTTTCAATTTCTACCATTAAACAGTTACCCTCCTATATAAATTTGCGAATACTCGCGTTGCGGTCAGTTGTTTCAGCTTACCTATTATGATACGAGGGCAGGGATTACTTGGAGTACAACTCGACGATGAGGTGCTCGGCGATCTCGAAGTCGATATCGTCTCTCGCGGGCAGGGCCAGAACCTTGCCCTGGAGGGTGTTCTTGTCCCGATCCAGCCACTTGGGGGCGGCGATGAAGGCGTCGTCCTCCTTCAGCTTCTTGTAGAAGGCGTTCTGGGCGCTCTTCTCGCAGACGGCCACCACGTCGCCAACCCGAACCAGGTAGGAGGGGATGTTGACGCGCTTGCCGTTGACGGTGAAGTGACCGTGGTTGACAAGCTGACGGGCCTGACGGCGGGTGTTGGCGAAGCCCAGACGGTAGACCACGTTGTCCAGACGGCGCTCGATGAGGCTCAGCAGAACTTCACCGGTGTTGCCCTCGGCGCGGGCGGCCTTCTCGTAGTAGGCGCGGAACTGCTTCTCCAGGATGCCGTAGACGAACTTGACCTTCTGCTTCTCGGTCAGCTGCATGGCATACTCGGACTTCTTGGCTCTTCTCTGGCCGCCGGGGTTCTTCTTGGAGCTCTTGGCATAGCCCATAGCAGCGGGGGAGACGCCCAGGGTACGGCAGCGCTTGAGAACGGGTTGTGTATTCTTAGCCATTTGTTATTTCCTCCTTCCGATCAGACGCGGCGTCTCTTGGGAGGACGGCAGCCATTGTGAGGAATGGGGGTGACGTCCTTGATGGAGACGACTTCCAGGCCGGCAGCCTGGAGGGCGCGGATGGCAGCCTCACGGCCCTGGCCGGGGCCCTTGACGTAGACGGCGACAGTCTTCAGACCGCAGTTCTCGATGGCGGCCTTGGCGGCGGTCTCCGCGCACATCTGGGCGGCGTAGGGGGTGGACTTTCTGCTGCCACGGAAGCCCAGACCACCGGAGGAGGCCCAGGACAGGGCATTACCGTTCAGATCGGTAATGGTGACCATGGTGTTGTTGAAAGAGGAGCGGATATGAGCGGCACCTTTTTCAATATTCTTGCGCTCGCGACGGCGCTTGACGACTTTCTTCGCGTTAGCCTTTGCCATATCTGATTCCCCTCCTTACTTCTTCTTGTTGGCGATGGTCTTCTTGGGTCCCTTGCGGGTGCGGGCGTTGGTCTTGGTGCGCTGACCGCGGACGGGAAGACCTCTTCTGTGGCGGATGCCACGGTAGCAGCCGATCTCAGTCAGCCGCTTGATGTTCATGGCGACCTCACGGCGGAGATCACCTTCGATGGTGTAGTTCTTATCGATAACGTCACGAAGGGCAGCTTCCTCAGCCTCGGTCAGGTCCTTGACGCGGGTGTCAGGGTTGACGTTGGCGGCCTTCAGAATGTCGTTCGCGCTCTTTCTGCCGATGCCGTAGATATAGGTCAAACCGATTTCGATTCGCTTCTCACGGGGCAGGTCAATACCAGCAATACGTGCCATTTCTTATTGAGCACCTCCTATTAGCCTTGTCTCTGCTTGTGCTTGGGATTTTCGCAAATTACCATTACGCGGCCATGGCGTTTGATGACTTTGC
>JAFWTG010000060.1 GCA_017519005.1 Oscillospiraceae bacterium
GACGCTTGACCGCGATGGGGTACTCGGCACGGACGTAGATATAGCCCTGGCTGGCGCCGATGGTATAGCCGGCGATGGTCATGGCTTCCAGAACGGCGTGGGGGTCGCCTTCAAGGACGGAGCGGTCCATGAAAGCGCCGGGGTCGCCTACGTCGGCGTTGCAGCAGACGTACTTCTGGTCGTTGTCATAAGCTCTGGCGAACTTCCACTTGAGGCCCGTGGGGAAGCCGGCGCCGCCGCGGCCGCGGAGGCCGGAGTCCAGCAGGGTCTGAATGACGTCGTCGGGGGTCATCTCGGTGAGGACCTTGCCCAGGGCCATGTAGCCGTCGCGGGCAATGTACTCGTCGATGTTCTCGGGGTTGATGACGCCGCAGTTGCGCAGGGCAACACGGAGCTGGGACTTATAGAAGTTGGTGTCGTTGAGGGAGACGTTGGTGCCGGGCTCGGTGATCTCGGCGCCTTCCTTGTACTCCAGGCGGGTCACGATACGGCCCTTGAGCAGGTGCTCCTCGACGATCTCGGGGACGTCCTCGGGGGTCACGCGGGAGTAGAAGGTGCCCTCGGGGTAGACGATCATAACGGGACCCAGGGCGCAGAGGCCGAAGCAGCCGGTCTGCACGATCTTGATCTCATTCTCCAGGCCCTTGGCCTTCAGCTCTTCCGCCAGCCGCTCCCGGACGTGGACAGAGCCGGAGGAGGTACAGCCGGTGCCTCCGCAAATCAGTACATGAGAACGATACATAGCTGTTCCTCCTTACTTCTCAGCAGCGCCGATGGTGTACTCGGTGATGACGTGACCGTTCTTCAGATGCTCCTCGGCCACGCGGCGCGCCTTCTCGGCGGTCATCTTGACGTAGGTGACCTTCTCCTTGTCGGCCTCATAGACCTCGACGATGGGCTCGTAACGGCACAGGCCGATGCAGCCGGTCTGGGTGACGGTGACCTTTTCGCCAAGGTCGAGCTTCGCGACCTCCTCCACCAGGGCAGACAGCACGGGTCTGGCGCCGGCGGCAATGCCGCAGGTGGCCATGCCGACCACGGCGCGGATGCTGCCGCTGCCGGAGCGCATGGTCACGTTGTCCTTCATGCGTTCACGAATTGCTTGAAGTTCCGCCAAAGTTTTCATAGTACGTTCCTTTCTTATGATAATATTTACGAATTCTTGTTCGCTGTAGCGCCGGCAATCTGCCGGCAATTGCTCACTGTGTCGTGCCTGGCCGGCAGATTGCCGGCGCTACAAGGGTCATTGCTGTTCCGCTTCAAACTGCAGGGCGTCCTGCATCCACATCAGAACGTCGGGCAGGTCCAGCGGGACCTCGGGGCCGAGCACGCTGCGCACCTCGGCGGTGTCCAGCGTAACCGACTGCCCGTCCTCGCGGTTGTAGACGAAAAGGAAGTCGATCTCCGGGCTGCCCTGGATCAGGGTGACGACGGAGCCCGCGTAATCGCCCACGGGAACGCAGTCCAGGTGGTCGATCCGGAAGGTGGCCCGCACCGTGGTCCCGGTGGGAGGCTCGACGGAGGACTCGATGAAGAGGTCCCCGCCGGTCTGCTGCGCCGCCAGCTTCAGAAGCGGCAGGCCCATACCCACGGGCCGGGTGGTCCGGGTGGTGGTAAAGGGGTCCGTTACGGTCGCCACGAATTCGGGGGGCATCCCGCAGCCGTTGTCGATGATGGACAGGGTGCGCCAGCCGTCGGCCTCGTCGATGCGGATGACGATCCGCGTCGCCCCGGCCTTGACCGAATTCTTGGCCACGTCCAGAATGTTCAGGGACAGCTCTTTCATCAGACCATACCCTCCCGCAGCATGGAAATCAACGAATCTCTCACCTTCTGAGAGGAATAGGGCTCGTCGTCCAGCTCAAGCCATTGGCTGGCGTCGCGCATGCTCTCCAGGCGGTGGGCGTCGGAGGAGCAGAGCAGCCGCCGGCCCTCCAGGCCGTACTGCTTCGCGTAGCTCTCCCGGTTTTCCGGATCGTTCAGCTCCAGCGTGGGGAAAAAGGGCTTCTCGGGCAGAGCGCCCAGGATGCCGATGATCCCGTTGGAGGGCCGGTCAATGTGGGCCGGGAAGGCCGCGCCGCCGTGGGCCAGGGCCAGGGCCGTGCCAGCCTCCAGGTCCAGCTTCGTGGCCGGGATCAGCAGGTTGGGCTCCTCGCCCAGCACCTGATCCTCCGCGTCCATATAGAGCTGGTTGCCGAAGACGGCGGGCTTGTTTCGGATCGGAAAGCGTTTCTCCCGCACAGCCTCGCTGAAGCCCTCCGCCGCCTCCACGGTGGGAAAGAGGCAGACCAGATGAATCTCCTCGGCGGTGGTCAGCTCCATGCCGGGGACCCCGACGATGCCGTACTGCCGGCAGGCTTGCAGAAAGGCCCGGCAGTTGCC
The DNA here is from genome assembly GCA_017519005.1 of Oscillospiraceae bacterium. Lineage (GTDB taxonomy): Bacteria > Bacillota > Clostridia > Oscillospirales > Oscillospiraceae > JAFRPC01. The sequence continues at coordinate 2,383 of JAFWTG010000060.1, forward strand.
GCAGCTGTTGTGGTCGGTGAGCGCCATGAGCTGCAGCCCGCAGAGGCTTCCCATGCCCGCGAGATTGGCGGGGGTCATATCGTCGTCCGCGCAGGGCGACAGGCAGGAGTGCATGTGCAGATCGTAGAAATACCGGCTCATAGCAGGGCCGCCACCTTCGCGCAGAGCGGGAAGGCCGCCTCCGGGGAGCGATAGAGGTTGATCCCCTTCCGCTCCGCCAGCTCCGCCACGCCGGGGTCGGGCGACACGTTTTCGGCCAGAATGACCAGGGCGGCGTCCGTCAACGTGGCGACTGCTATGACGTTATTGTTGGACATGATGGTAATCCAGGCGTCGCCGGCCTGGGCGCGTCCCATGACCCAGGAGAGCAGGTCGCCCACGTAGCCGCCCGTGACCTCCCGGTCCGGCTCGGCCTCGCAGACTGGCTCCAGACCGAGCTGCCCGGCCAATTCCCTGACTGTCATTTGGCGCCTCCTTCCTGCTGCTCCAGCAGACGCCGCCGCAGCAGAACCACGCAATCCTCCAGCCCGGCCTCGCCCTTCACCACGTCCTCGGCAAAGGCCCGGCAGGTGGGCGCGCCGCAGGAGCCGCAGTCAATCTGGGGCAGCTGCTTCACCAGCTCTTCGATTTGCATCATCAGGCGCATGGCCTCGAAGCGGTCCTCGGAGAGGCTGTAGGCGGGAACGTAGTCGTTGATGGGCGCGTCCAGCATGGCGTCGGGGGGAACGAAGTCCGGCCCCTGATCCTTCACGTCCAGATAGTTTCGATTGTGGGGCAGGCCGTGCCGGAAGGACATGAGCCTGGCCCTGGCAACGTAGGGATTCTCCACCGTCGCCGCGCCGCCGACGCAGCCGCCGGGACAGGCGTTGAGCTCGACGAATTCCAGATGGGGGAATTTCGCGTTCTCAATGGCGTCCAGCACCTGAATGGCGTTGTCCATCTCGTCGGCCGCCAGATAGCGGTCGTCGAAGAGGCCCTCAGCCTCGCCACCGGAGGAGGCCCACTTGACGCCGGCAATGCCGGCCCGGGAGCGCATCATGCCGGGGTGCTGGGCCTTGGTCTTGCCGCCCAGCTTCATGTAGACCTCCGAGACGGAGACCACGTAGTCGATGCTGCTGCGGGTCTGGCTGAGCCCGTTCTTGGCGTAGCTTCGCTTGGCGGGACAGGGAGAAATGAATACGGTGCAGATTTCGTCCTTCGTCAGCTCCGGGTGGTTTTTCAGCGCCTTCGCCTTGGCGATGCGGCTGGCGTATTCCACCGGGGGCAGGATCGGCAGGACGTTGTCGCAGAGCTCCGGGAACCGCAGCCGGATGAGCCGCACGATGGCGGGACAGGCGGAGCTGATCACCGGGCGGGGAATGTTGGGCTTTCGCATATAGCGGCGAGTACACTCGGAGATGATCTCCGCCGCGCGCGCCACCTCGTAGACCTCGTCAAAGCCCAGGTCCAGCAGGGACTCCAGCAGGCATCCGATATCGCTCAGCCCGTCGAACTGCCCGTAGAGAGCAGGGGCCGGCAGGGCGATGCGAAGCTTGTACCTGGGGTCGATGTCGCTGAGCTTGTCAAAGATGGCCTTCTTGGCCTTGTGCTGGCAGACCCGCACGCAGCGACCGCAGTCGATGCAGAAGTTGGTGCGGATTACCGCGTGGCCGTTGCGAATTCGGATGGCCTCGGTGGGGCAGTGGCGCAGACAGGAGGTGCAGCCGATACACTTGTCGGCGTCCAACGACACCGAATGAAGAAAATCAGACACGCGTTCCCTCCCTTCCGAGTCACACGCTCACAACCATGGTGAGCTTGGTGCCTACGCCGACCTTCGTCTCGATCTCAAGACTCTGCGTATAGCGTTTCATGTTGGGCAGACCCATGCCGGCGCCGAAGCCCATGTTCCGGATCTGCTCCGTGGAGGTGGAATAGCCTTCCTGCATAGCCAGCTCCACGTTGGGGATCCCGGGGCCGTGGTCCTCGAGAACCATGACGACCTTGTCGGGATAGACGTCAACGTCGGCGCTGCCGCCGTTGGCGTGGATGACCATGTTGATCTCACCCTCGTACATCGCGATGGAACAGCGGCGGATGACGTCGGAGGGAAATCCGAGCTGCCGCAGCTTCTTTTTCATCTCCACGGAGGCCTCGCCTGCGGAGGAGAAGTCTTCCCCGTCGATGTCGAAGTGAAAATGCAGCGCGGCCATGGCTTTAATCCTCGTCCGCGTTCAGGCGGCCCGTGTCGTAGAGGGCGCCCGCGGCGCGGAACATGGATTCGGTCGTCACCATGACAACGATATCGTTGGCGTCGGCCAGAGAGACGATCTCGGGGGTCGGCTCCTTGCCGTGGATGAAGACGATGCAGTGCATGTCCAGCATCATGGCCGTGCGCACCACCTGGGGATTGAGAAGCCCGGTGATCAGCACGGACTGATTGGTGGCAAAGGCCAGCACGTCGCTCATCATGTCGCAGCAGAAAGCGTTCTGCACCTCGGTGTCCAACATGTCCTCACTGGAGAGGACCTGGGCGTAGAGCAGCTCCGCGATCTCCCGAAGTTTCATAGGCTACCTCCGTTGTGTGGAAAGACTCAATACTTGCCGAGAATGCCCTCGATCTGGTCGGGTGTCAGGCGGCCGTAAACATCGTCGTTGATCATCATAACAGGAGCAAGGCCGCAGGCGCCGACGCAGCGGCAGGCCTCCAGGGAGAACTTGCCGTCGGGGGTGCACTGGCCTTCCTTCAGCCCGGTGACCTGACAGATCTTGTCGAACACGGCCTGAGCGCCCTTGACGTAGCAGGCGGTGCCAAGGCAGACGGAAATCCGATACTCACCCTTGGGCGCCAGCGCAAACTGCGCGTAGAACGTGGCGATGCCGTAAATCTTCTCCAGAGGAACGTTCATCTGGTCGGCGATGATGGTCTGGACCTCGATGGGCAGATAGCCATAGATGTCCTGGGCTCTTTGCATGATGGGCATGAGCGCGCCCGGGGTGTCCCGCAGCTCGTCGATCACGGCCAGCAGCTTCTCTTCTTGTTCCTTCGTGCCACGGAAGGGAACGGTCGTTACTTTACAAGCCATTTGTTGCAACTTACCTCCTAATCGTAGTTTGCAAAAGGTGATACAGGTCGCAGAGGACCATAGTACAATATGTATTGTAACAGATTTGTGCATAATTGTAAAGCGGAAAATGGACATTTTTTATGAAAGATGTGGAAATCCGCAAAGCGTTGTTGTATAATACACGCAGAACTCCGCGAGCCCCTGACCATTCTGTTTTTGGGAGGGATTTCCGTGAACCGCATCATGGTTGACAACTGGTTTTTAGGCGAGGTGATCCGCTATCTGCGGGCGCCGAAGGAGAACCCGGCCCGACCCTACGCCGAGCTGCTGATGGCGCTGGTGCTCTGGGACGAGGTCTGCTTTCCGGAAAATGAGCGCAGCGCCAGCTGGGCGGACGGCACAGAGCTGGCAGGCTGTTTGAGCCCCATCGACGACCGCGAACGGGCCTTTGACGACGCCTCCCGGGAGCTTCTGATCGGCATCATGCAGCAGGATGAGCTGCCGGACCCCTATTACCTCTGGCTCCGCGACCCGGAGCACGTCGTCAACGCTTCCGCCCTGCGCTATCTGATGCTCAGCGCGAAGCACGGCTGCGACTATCTGCCCAGCACCCAGCGGCAGGCCTTTCTCCGGACGCATGAGAACAGCCGCTATATGAAGGGGCTGCTCGCCCGGATGCAGATGATGGGCCAGCTCGACGAGCGGGCCGACGCCTACTACCGGGAGAGCTACAAGGCCCTGCTCGATTTTTCAGAGCTGAAGCTGGAGATGCCGGTGCTGGCGGATTTCATCGTCCACAGCACGCCGGCCGGCATGACGGCGGTGGAGCACGCGATGCACCTGCGGCAGGAGGGGCCCGTGATCCGCTACCGGGCCTATCTGGAGCAGGTGGAACAGGCCCTGGAGCGCCAGGACTGGAAAACCCTGCGCAGCCTGCTGGCCGCCTCCGCCGACGCCATGGAGGAGGTCGTGGGACTGGACCGGAAGCGCCTCAGCGGCGTCACCGTAAAGCTTCTGCCCACCCCCTCCGTGCTGGTCAATTACGGACGCTTCCGGGGTGAGCTCTCCGCCTCCCCCTCCGTGAGCTTTGAGAATATTCTGGGCGCAGGCGGCAGGAAGCTCCACCTGACCTTCCTGAAGGACCTGACGGCTTATGCCGTCAACGAGCGGAAGCTGTTATAAATTTATATTTCAGGTGATGCGATATGTTTCAGGATTTGGACGTTCGATATGACAACGCCTTTCGGCGCGCGGCGCCGGAGGCGGCGGATACCGCCCTGCTCTTTCGGGAGGACGCGGTGCTGGCCCGGTCCGCGGACGGACGGCTGGGCCTCCCCGGCTTCGGCGCGCTGCCGGAGCGCCTGCGGGCCCGGCCCTGGCGCTATGCCTTTTCTCTGGGAGCGGCGCGGTTCTTCCTGGCGGACGCCGCCGACGCCGCGCCGGAGCTTCCGGGCTTCGCTTGGGTCCCCTCCAGGGAATATCGGGGCATGGGGCCCAAGGAAGCAGTCTTCGCCGCCGCCGTGGGCGAGAGCCTGCACCGCTGGTACGGCGCCAACCGCTTCTGCGGCCGCTGCGGCGCGCCCATGGCGGACAGCGAGACCGAGCGCGCCAGGGTCTGCCCGGCCTGCGGCCTGACGGTCTACCCCAAAATCTGTCCCGCCGTCATCGTAGCCGTCACCAACGGAGACCGGCTGCTGCTGACGAAGTATCAGGGCCGGGCCTTCAAGCGCTACGCCCTGGTGGCGGGCTTCAACGAGATCGGAGAATCCATCGAGGACACGGTTCGCCGGGAGGTCCTGGAGGAGACCGGGCTGCGGGTGAAGGGGCTGCGCTTTTACAAATCCCAGCCCTGGGTCTTCACCGACAGCCTGCTGATGGGCTTTTACTGTGCGCTGGACGGCAGTGACAGGATCAAGCTTCAGGAGACGGAGCTCTCCGAGGCGAGCTGGTATCCCCGGGCGGAAATTCCGGGGGACTACTCCTCCATCAGTCTCACCGGCGAAATGATCGAGCGCTTCCGGCGCGGAGAACAATAAGCCAAGCTCCACAAAAGGAGGGAAACGACATGAGCGTACTGCTGCTGGGAAACGGCGTCAATCAGCTGGAGGGGCTTGCCCCCGGCTGGGACGGACTGCTGAAGCAGATCGCGGCGAAGCACGGCTGCAAATCGGACGCCAGCCTCTCCAACATTTTGGGCTACGAGATGCTGGAGCAGCAAATCCTGCGGAACGACCCCAAGGCGACGGTGCGCAGCGTCCGTCAGAGCATCGCGGACGGTGTGCAGACGAAGGCGCTGCTGGAGAAGCGGGACTGGAGCGGCAGCGTCCACGCGAAGCTGACGGCCCTGCCGGTGAACACGATTCTGACCACCAACTACGACTACGCGCTGGAGCGCTCGCTGGACGCCGGCTTCCAGCCCGTGCGCTTCAGCACGGAGACCACCTACAGCCTGCGCCGCTTCCACGACGCGGGCGGCAAGCGCGTCTTCCACGTCCACGGCGAATGCGAGAAGCCGAACTCCATCTGCCTCGGCTACGAGCACTACGCCGGGACGCTGCAGAAGATCCGCGAGCAGATCGTGCTCTCCACCGGCAAGACGATGCCGGGGAAGGGCTACAGCTTCCAGCTGGCGGACATCCTCCACGGCCTCACGGAGAAGCCCGCCGACAGCTGGATCTACGACTTCTTTCTGGAGGACGTCTATATTCTGGGTCTGAGTCTGGACGTCTCGGAGCTGGACCTCTGGTGGCTGCTCTCCTACCGCTCCAAGCAGCGCACGGCCGGGCGGCTGCCGATTGAAAACCGCGTCGTATTTCTCGACACCGGCCGCGACGAGGTCAAGGACGAGCGCCCGGACTGCGCAAGAAGCGACTGCGGCTATCGGAAGCGCGCCCTCAACGCCCGGCGGGAGGAGCGCCGCAGGAAGCGGGCTCTGCTGGACAGCTTCGGCGTGGAATACGTCATGTGCGCCGGCGACAGCTTCCCCGCCCAGTACGACGACGCCCTCCGCCGCCTGAAGAAGCTCTGCCTTTAACCGGTATCATAAAGACAGTTTGCCCCGCGGCAGCCTGCCGGCTGCCGCGGGGCATTCGTATCGAAACAGATCAAAACGCTGACGGCGGGCGTCGGATCAGATCGTCGCGCCGTTTTGCCGGAGCATCTCCCGGAGGCTGTCGGTCAGGTCTGCCTCCGAAAAATCCCGGCCGAAGACGTCCGCCTCCATTGCCTCCAGCTTGCAGACACAGGCGCCGCGCTCCAGGTCCCAGATTCGCAGCGTCATATCCGAGGAGCCGCTGATAAGCTGTCCGTTCGGGAACCAGCCCTCCGGCAGCACGGCGATACAGCGCACCCAGTCGGTATGGCCCTCGAGCTGCCCGCACTCCTCGCCGCTTTCCGCGTCCCACAGGTGCAAACGCCTGTCGTCGCCGCCGCTGACCAGCATGCGCCTCCCGTCCCGGACGAGCAGCCGCACGCTGCGCAGATTGCCCTGCGCTTCTGCGCAGATGACGTTTACGCTCCGCTTCGGATGCCGCAGATCCCAGATCGCGATCTTTTCGTCGCGGCTGCAGCTCACAAGCAGATTCTCGCCGTCCGTATCCAGACAGTTGATGTAGCGCTCATGTTCCTTCGGCATCCTGATCTGACAGCGCAGCGTCTCTCCGCGGGACAGCTTCTCCAGATCCCACAGCAGCAGATTGCTGCCGGCTGAGGCCGCGATCCACCTGCCGCCGATCGCGGCGACGGAATCGACGCCGTCCGCTTCCTCGGTGTCCCGGCCAGGCAGCACCTGATCGCACCACTCGTTCTGCCGCAGCTCCCAGAGCTTCACGCGCTTGTCCCCGGAGCCCGTGACGAAGCTGCCGTCGGCGCGTACGGCGACGCTGGTCACCGCTCTGTCGTGCGCGGCGGGGATCCGCTGCACCGGCTCGCAGCAGTCCGGCGACCACAGCATCACGCTGTGATCCTTGGACGCGCTGACGATTCGCTCCTCCTGCCGCTCCGGCTCATAGAAGCGCTCCACCGCGAGAATCCATCTGGAGTGACCGTCCGCCGGCTCCGCCGGAAGAATCCGCTCGCATTCCCGCCTGTCCAGATTCCAGATCCGGATTTTCCTGTCCCAGGAGCAGGCGGCGACGCGGTGCTTCGAAAGCACCGTGACGTCCGTGATCGCGCTGGAACGGCCGTACATGGTCTGCAGGCAGCGTCCGGAGGAGGGATTCCAGACTCTCAGGCTCCGGTCCTGGGCGCCGGTCACACACTGTCCGTTCGGCAGGATCGCGGCGCATCGCACCTTGTCCTCATGGCCGGGCAGCGCACGCCGCATCCGATTGTCCGTGCCCCAGAGCTCCGGCGTTTTATTGCCCAGGCAAAGCAGGTAGCAGTCCTTCAGCTCCGCAGGGCAGTCCCTGGCCTGTCCGAAGGCGACGAAGCAGTTGACCGGGCAATTTTTTTCGGAGGGTTCCCGGACTGTTTCCGGGCGCGGATCGGAGAGGCCGCATACCGCGACCCCGCCGCCGCTGTCTCCCACCAGGATCCGATCATTCCTCCCGTTCGGAAGCAACGCCAGACGCGTAATTCTCTTCTGCGCTTTCAAAAGCTCCCGTTTATGACAGCTCCGGTCCCAGGCGATCAGCTTGCCCGTTTCGTCCGCGCTGACGATGGTACTGGCATGCTTGTCGTCTCCGTTTGGGGTGCAGACGACGTCCGTGATCGCGCCGCAGTGTCCCGTCAGCGCGGCGCGGGCGGGCGTTCCGTTTCTGTTCCAAAGCTGAATGGTCCCGGCCTTTGTCCCGCAGACGAGCCGATAGTCGAGATCGTCCTCGTCGTCCGGGTCTCCGCAGCGCAGCACCGCCAGCGCGGTGATCGCGCTGTCGTGCCTGGCCGGGCTTTTCCAGAGCGCCTCGTCCCGGTTTGGGTCCCAGAGCTGAAGACTCCCGTCCTGCGCGCTGCTGGCGATTTTTCCGTCCGGAAGCGCTATGACCGCGCTGATCGGTCCCGTGTGTCCGGCCAATCTGCGGACGAGCTGGCCCGTTCTGGCATCCCACACCCGGAGCAGGCCGTCGTCGGCGCCGTTAACGATCAGCGTACCCTTTCTCTTCGTTGGCGCCAGCGCCATACACCCGCAGCGAATAACCGTCTCCGCCGCGTCATGCTCCGTCCGGTCTGTCAGCAGCGCGACCCGCTGCCCGGTGGTGAGGTCCCAGATGCGAAGGGTCCCGTCGTAGGCGGCGGTGACGCAGCGATGTCCGGGCAGGGCGGCGACGCAGCTGATGGTGCCGCTGTGTCCGGGGCCGCGGAAGGTCTCCTCGCTGAGCCTGGTCATGGCGGAATGCGCAGGGTTTCGGAACAGCCGCATATCCGCCTCCGCCGTGCTGCAATATCGGCTCAGGCTCAGGCTGCGCAGGTCCATATAGGAAAAGTTCAGGCCCGCGTCCCTGTCCGCAAGGCCCTTCTGGATCTGAATCCGTCTGAGCTCCAGCAGATTATACAGCAGGGTCTCGGCGCGCTGTTTTTGCTCCCATTGCTCCGCGCTGAGCGTCTGCTCGTCCGACCAGAGCTCGGCGTTTCGCTTCCAGAACAGACGGTTCGCTGTCCAGATTGCCTGAAATACGTTCTTCGGCATCAGCTCGGCGGCGTATTCCAGCGCCTCCTTCGGGATATGCTCCTGCCACAGCGCGGGAATCTGATCGAGCTTTTTGCCGTCCTCCGGCAGCTCCATTTCCACCTGATTGACCAGATGGATCCCGGCCAGACAGTCGCGGAAATGCTCATGGACAAATTGGAATACGGCTTTTCCGTTTTTTGGCAGCAGCAGCCCTGTATCGTACAGGACCCGATTCTCCCATTCCGCATGGTCCTCCGGGTCGATCCGCGGGCGCGCGCTGTGCGTTCTCCTGGACTCGTAATGGCTCCAAAGTCCCCGCAGGTGCAGGGGCAGCTTATCCGGGTCATAGGCGCGAAGCGCCTGCTCGATCGTCCTCGCGGCGGAGGCCTTGTCGATTCTGTACGGATCGTTCCCGAGCATCCAGCACGCCAGCTCCGGCAGGAGATAGTCGAAGGCGAAGGAATAATGGACGATCCACTTCTCCTTGTCCGCCTCTTCGCACACCATGTCGCTGTTCCGGCGCAGCAGCTCCCGCTGGAAATAGTTCCAGATTAGGGCGCCGCGGCTCTCGGGATTGCGGACGGAAAGCTGGTAGCCGCAGGGAAGCGGCGGCAGCTTTGCCGTTGTGATGTACAGATTCAAAAACAGCGGATAACACAGGATCTCCCACAGCGGAGAGTCCTCCTTCGGGATCCTGACCAGATCGCGGGGATATTCCTTCAGACAGGCCCGAACCGTTTCCCGATTGAGCGGCTCCAGCCTGATCCGAAGGATTTCATCCCGGCCGCCGGGATCGAACACCTCGGAAAAGCCGGCGTCTCCGAGGGGACGCGAGGAAAACACGAGCTGCACGCCGCGGTGCTCGCTCCATCTTCGGACGCATTCCAAAACGCTCCGCCGAACGTCCTCCTGCACCTCGTTCACGCCATCGAGCAGGATCAGCATTTGGGGCCGGTCCGTCCACTCCTGCTCGGAAAGCCGCAGGATTCCGTCCTTGCAGCGCTTATATTTCTTTTCGAGATAGTCTTCCAGCTCCGGCGACTGTTTCTTTTTGAACAGATAGTCCAATTCGCACAGGGAGATATAGACCGCGGGAATCGGCGGCTCTCCCCCGGGCGAAACGATGCTGAACAGGGCCACGGTCTTTCCACTGCCGCCCTCGCCCTCGATCAGAACGACCTTCTTCTCGCCCCTCGCCCAGCTCTCCCGGATGATCCGCCACACCGGGCTGACACTGTCCTCCCCCTTCAGATGTCCAAAGGAGGTCTGCTCCGCAATCTTCATCAGGGCAAAACTGGGGTGGTTCTTCCGGCATGCCGTCAGGCACTCGTTCAACTTCTTGATGAGCGCTGCGTCCGCCGGAAGCGTCGAAGCACCGGTATTCAGGCCTCGGATTTCCCGCCTCGCGGCGTCCTCCGCCTGTCTTTTCCACTCCTTCAGCAGCTCAACTGTATAAATCTGATCATTATCGATTATATGGGCGCAGCATTGGCATAGCCAGATCCCGTTTTCCGCCGACGCCCGCTCCTTCGCGGTCATGGTGAGGTCGTATCTTGGCCCGCCCTCCGCGGCAGCGCAGATATGGGCCGCTACGCCGACATTCGTGGCCTTTTCGGGATCGCTGTTCGGACCGCTCGTACCGATTCTGCATTCCGGATTGCTGCAGCGGTATCCGGCCCGCTTTGCAAGCACCTCTTTGACACTCGGAAGAAAATCATCCCGATTGTTTCGCTTCATTTCACTTGCTTCCTTTCGTCGTTTCGGCTCCCCGAAACAGATCATAAATTGCAGCTCACTGATATTCTATACGAATGACTGCTTTTTTTCAACAAAAAAATCCGCAAAACAATCAGCAAATTTGTAAAACATCACGTCTGTTATCCAGCCAGTCCCTCCGAAAAAATCCGCCCGCCCCCCGGCGGGGACGGGCAGTTTTCGATATTCGTCGGAACGTGGAAACAGTGGATCGCCGGCAAGCGGTGCGGCAGTCCAACTCCAAATTTTTTCGCAATCAGGGTACCGTCAGACAACTCGCTGCTCCGGGTTCTTTTCTCGTTGAACGGAATCGGAAGCGTGATGGTCATTCCTCCGTCTGGTACTCCTCCAGCAGGCGCAGCACCTTCGGAGCCATTCGGGCGGCGTGGAGGTGCCAGGCCATCAGCGAGAAGGGGTCCGTGCAGTTGCTCTTGTCCAGGTTGCAGCTGCGGTGGGCAGGGAAGTAGTTTTCCAGGTAGTCCGGCTTCGCCGTGACGAAGCCGTGGTCGTTGAGATACTTCACGTACTCCGCCAGCTCCGGCCTCTCCCGGTATCTGGAGGGGAAGATGTGATCGACCTCCATCTCCCGATAGTTCCGGATCGGATTGTTGCAGTAGGGGCAGACGCCGTTGTAGGCCTCGAAGAGGGCCTTCCGCAGCGCCTGGTTGTCCTTGGAGAAGCGATGATACACGGCGGGCAGGATTTGAACCACGATGGCCTTGTTTTCCACGCGGATTCCCTTGATGATCCGGCTCTCGTAGAAATCGCCCAGCAGGTCCGCGGCGTCGCGCTCCTCGCCGCTGACGTTGCCGTAGACCTTGCTGCCGCGCTCCGACGCCCGCAGCAGGCTGACGACGGAATACTGATCCTCCCCGTCCACGATGACCTCGGAGGCCGTCAGGCCCAGCTCGCCGTTGATGCGCAGGAGCTCGTCCCGCAGCCGGAGGAAGATGACGGAGGCGGGCCGCGCCGGATCGGCCCAGAGGTCGATCCGCAGGGTCTCGTCGTCGTCCATGCGCACCTGGACCCGGGGGCCCTCGCTGTGGGCCAGGAGCAGGCCACGCAGCCAGCAGTGATCCACGGAATAGTCGTTCCGCATGCAGCGGATCATCAGCCGGTGAATCACGTTGTCCGGCAGATAGCTGTATTTCAGCCGGTACTGCACGCAGCGAAGCCCCTCGCCGGGCTCCTCCAGCGCCTCCGGGGGAGATTTGGTGGGGCAGAGCGCCGGGAAGAACAGGGTATCCGCGTCCAGTCGGTAGCAGAGCTTGTGGAGCACGGCCACGTCCAGAACGTAGGCGCACTCCTCCGGCCGGTAGACGATTTCCGGGACGGTGCGGCGGTAATCCCGCTCCCGAATTCTCTTCGGGGCCTCGCCGCAGAGCAGCTCGACGATCTGCTCCGCGCGGATGCGGCCCTCGACGGCGCGGCTCATGCCCTCCTCGATGACGGCGTAGATGGCGTTGGTGAGCCAGACGGGGTTGAGCAGGCGGTAATCCGCCAGCTCCCGCCTGTTTTCGTCCCGGTGGTAGCTGAAGCAGACGCCCAGGCTGTTGAAGTAGGCCAGCAGAGCCGGGGCGTCGTCGTCCTCGACGCCGTTGGCCGCGCAAAGAGCGTGATAGCGCTCCCGGGTCAGGTAGTTCCGGCCCCGGCTCTCCGCGGCGATGGCGTCCCGGACCGCCTTCCACCTGCGGTTCTCCTTCCGCCTGCAGCCCTCGGAGCTCGCGGCGATCTCCACCAGGGGCTCCATGAGCTCTTCCCGGAAAACCCGGTCCTCCGCCTCCTTGGCCGAGACGCAGGCCCCCTTCGGATCATGGGGAAGTCCTTTTTCAGGCGGGACTCGTCCAGCACGCGCAGGCCGTTGTCGTTGTCCCAGCAGTTGACGAAGAGCAGGATGGGCGATTTGGGGGCAAAGGCCGTCACGTTGCGCAGCCAATAGCGGGCCCGCTCGTCGGCCTTGGTCTCCCGGCTCTTCACCGTGACCACGTAGCAGCTGTCCTCGGAGAGGAAGCAGCGGTGCATGGAGTGGAGCAGCTGCTGGCCGCCGAAGTCCCAGAAGTGGAGGGTGTAGTCCTCCCCCTCCCAGGGAACCGTCTCGTCCAGAATCTCCACGCCCGGCGTCTCGGAAACGTCGTAAGGCTCCGCCGCCGTCTCCCTTCGGCCGCCGCTGCGGAAGCGCCGGATGGTGTAGCTCTTGCCGGAGGCCCCGTCCCCCAGGAAAATGACCCGGCACTCCCGGAGGGGCTGCAGCGCGTCCTCCTCGTAGAGGCCGCGGATCAGCTCCGGATCGTTTTGCAGGAAGACGCTCAGGTCCTGCTCCGTCAGGGTGACGCTGCGGAGGTTGACGCCGGACTCCTCGGAGGAGAAGCCGCCGTCCCGGAATCGCAGCCCCTTCAGCGCCAGGGAACGCGGGATGGAGGGGAGGGTCAGGCCGGAGAGCGAAAGATTCTCCAGGGCCGGCAGCTGGCCGATCCACGCCGGGAGCCGCGTGACGCCGGAGCGGCCCAGCCAGAGGGCGCGCAGACTGGAGAGCTTCGCGACGCAGTCCGGAAGCTCGGTGAGCTTCGTCCGGTTGAGGTACAGCTCCCGCAGAGCGGCCAGCTGCCCGAAGGACGCCGGCAGGGCGGCGAGGGGCGCGCTGTCCAGGTCCAGCTTTTCCAGATTGGCAAGCTGCCCAAAGGAATCCGGCAGAGCGGTGATTTGCGTGTCGCTGAGGTCCAGGCTTTCCAGATTGGCAAGCTGCCCGAAGGACTCCGGCAGGGTGGCGATTGGTGTGTTGTAGAGGTACAGGGTTTGCAGATTGGCAAGTCGCCCGAAGGACTCCGGCAGGGCGGTGATTGGCGTGTAGCTGAGGGAAAGCCATTGCAGCCCGGCAAGCCGCCCGAAAGAATCCGGCAGGGCGGTGATGGAGCTGTTGTGAAGCGACAGCCATTGCAGCTTGCCAAGCTGCCCAAAGGACTCCGGAAGGTCTGTGATTCGCGTGTCGCTGAGGGACAGGCTTTGCAGATTGGCAAGCTGCCCAAAGGACTCCGGAAGGTCTGTGATTCGCGTGTCGCTGAGGGACAGGCTTTGCAGATTGGCAAGCTGCCCGATGGATTCCGGCAGGGTGGTAATTGGGGTACCGCTGAGGTCCAGCGTCTGCAGCTTGACCAGCAGTCCGACGGATTGCGGGAGGAAGCTGATTCCGGAGCCGCTCAGATCCAATTTCCTGCGGTTGGAAAGCATCCGGGATTCTTCCGCGCTGGGCGTATAGCCCCCGTCGACGCGGCAAAGCAATTCATAGACCGCCTTACTGCTGTATCGTTTCGCCATGGTTCCAGCCGCCTTTCGTCTGTGTTCGCGGCGCTGCCTCCAATCGGCTTGCTGCCGCCGTTTTGAGACAGCGCCGCCCGTTTTTCCGGGATTTCCCGGTTCGATCAGACCTTGAGATTGTCGGGCTTACTCTTCCTGTTGTTCATCGTGTTGCTCTTCCTGTCATGGTCGGGCGCGAGTCGCTCGTCCAGCAGCTTGGTGACCTTGGCCGCGAAGTCGGGGAGCTTTTGCTGAAGCGAATCCGGATTCTTGAACAGGTCGAAGAGCTCCTTCATCTGCGCGGTCTCGGTTTTGTCCTCCGAGAGCCTCATGGTCGCGTTGATGGCCTGGCGCGCGGCCGCGTAGCTGTCCGTATGCAGGGCGTTGACGTTCAGGTTCACTTCCTCGCTCAGGGCGTCCTTCCCGGCCCTGATTTCCTGCGGACTATTTTTCGTCAGGAGTTTGCGCATGAGCCCCTTGGTGTCCTCGTCCAGGTCGAAATTCCAGTTGCCGGTCGCGCTGTGGAGCTCCGTCATGGCATAGGCGTCCATCAGCATCTCCCGGAGTTCGTTGCGCTTGAGCGTGCGATTCTCTCGCTGCGTATCGAAGACCTTGTTGAGCTGGCGCAAGCGGTTTCCGATGCTGAACGGCACCTCGGGATCCAGCTCCCCGTGGAACGAATCCTTGGGCTGACCGACGGAGGGCTTCTCCTGCCGCGGGTTCTGCTCGTGCGGATTCTGCTGCTGCTTCATCTCTTCGTTGGCCGCGAGTTCCTTCTGCCGGTCCTTCTCCGCCTGAACGTCCCGGATAAGCCTGGACAGCTCGTCCATGAGATTGTCCGGCTTCTTCAGTAGCCTGACGAGCCGATTCAAATAGACGGGCTCCGCTTTCCGTTCTCCCCGGGCGTTCGAGGCCTCCTTCGGATCGCCGGCCTGTCTGGGCTTTCTCTCCTCAAGGGTGCTCAGGGTCGCTCGGACGGCGTCGCGGAACAGCTGGTACTGATCCTTGTGCAGCCTCGCGTACGCGCTCGCCTCCATCAGGCCCTTGTTCTGCTGCCCGGCCGGTCCGCCCTTCAGCCGCGCGTCGCTGTCCTTATACAGGCCGGTGTCGGCTTTGGAGCGGATAAGCGTGTTCACGTTTCTGACGGCGGCGTCGGTCACCGGTTTGTCGGGGCCGCAGGCGGCGCCGAGCTCCGTTAAGGTGAAGGCGTTATACAGCGCGTCGGCAATCTTTTCGCGGCTCATGGTACGGCTCTCGTTGTCCAGATAGAGGCTGCCCTGATGGCTCAGAGCCGCCAGCACAGGCTCCATGCGCTGCTGCGGGGTGAGATACGTTACCGCGCCGGCCTTCTCCCGCACCTGTCGGTCCTGCAGCCTTTGCCGTTCCGTCAGGTTATAATGATTCAGCAGCTTGTCTGTGCGAACGGCCGCCGCCGCCTGTTTTTTGGCCGGGTAGAGCCGCTGGATGGCATCCAGCTTCCCGGGCAGCTCAGCCATATGATTCCACTGCGCCTGAAGCTTTTTGCTGATTCTCGCGGCCAGATTGTGTCTTTCCAGGCCCTTTTTGTCCAGCTTATGATTCTGATACTGCTCCTTCTTGCGGTTGGTATAGGTCACGATGGCCTGGCTGAGCGTGACGTAGCAATTCTCCAGGCTCTGCAGCTCCTCCTGGGTGGGCTTGTGGACGGGCAGGCCGGCTTTTTCCTCCTGTTTGGTGAGCGGCGCGCCGGTCAGATCGCTGTGCTGCTTGGAAAGCTTGTGGAGGGCGGTCTTGATGGCCCCATACTCCTTGGAGCTGAAGTACACGCCCTTGTCCGCATCCAGGAGCTGATTGTAGAAGCTCAGAAGCTCCCGCTCGTCCTGCCGAAGGGTGTTGCCGAGCTTGCGCAGCTCCTCCTCGCGCTTGGACTGCCTGGCCGTGTCGCACGCGCCGTCCCAGAAGCGCTTGATGGGCATGTCGTTCACGCGATCCATGGAGAGCTTGCCGTAGTCGCCGTCCGGCACTACGTGGATGCAATCGTCGGAGACCGCGTTGATATCCTTGTCCTTAAAGTATTCCGCGCCGAGTCTGATCCGGTCCTGGACCGCGTTGAGGCGGTTCACGGCCCGGTCGATCTGGAGCTCGGGCAGGCGGTACTGCTGCAGGAGCTCCTTCAGGCTATTCCCGTCCAGCGCCATCACCCGGTCGGCCATGGACTTCGGAATGGTTTTCAGCTCCTCGAGCTTTCGATTTCCGCCGAGGTCGGTGTTCATGGTGCAGCCCATAAAGCACATGCTGTTATCGACCGCCTGGATGCCGCCCAGCTCGGCGGCGCCGTTCACCATGGACACCTGGAAGCGCAGATTGTTCCGGCTCCGGTCCGCGTTGCCGCAGATGAAGTCCAGCACCTGCAGGGCGGCCATATCCCGGACCGCGTTCTGCGCAATCCGGGAGGACCTGTCCGCCTGCAGGAGGGCGTCGCCGTCCGCCGGGTTCCTGCAGTCGGAGCCCTTGCCGTTTTCCATGAACCAGCCCTGCGCCTTCCTGCCGTTCTGCGTCACGGTAACGGGCCTGCAGGCGGCCGTCAGGGACCCGACGCCCAGCGCCTCCGCCACCGCGGACATGGCCGCGGCCCGCGCCTCCATGGGCTGGCCGGGCTGAATCTGCATGGCTTCGCACAGCTTGCCGCGGCTTATGATCCCGGCTCTGTCCAGGAGATAGCTGTCTATGTAATCGGCGTAATCATTCTCCGCAATGTCGTGAATGAGCTTCAGCGAGATGATTTGATCGTGCGTGGCTTCCACCGCCAGATCGTCGTAGCGATGGTTGTAGGTCCAGTTGTTGAAGATCGACGCCTGATCCAGGCGCTGCATTTCCCGTATGCCGTTTTCATCCATCGACAGCAGCGCGTCGCGCACTTTCGCGCTCTTCTCGAAGTAGCCGAGGAGCACGTCGGCGTTCTGCACGTTCGGATTGTCCGGCGACTGCTGCGCCCGCTGCTTGAGCGTGTTGAGCTCCTCCGTCATGCTTCTGAGCGGCCGGTCCGGGGTGAAGACGCCGTTCACTGCGCGCCCGTCGGGCATGGTGAAGCGCAGGGTGTTGCGGGGATTCTCCTGCGTGCCCAGGTTCACCGAATTCTGGCCGCCGATGTCAACGACCAGCCTCCGCTTCGAATAGAGCTCCGCCAGGTTTTCGGCATTTTTGCCCCGTTCTCCGGTCAGGACGTTCAAATCCTCCGCGGCCAGGGTTTCAATCCGCGCCGCAGCCTGCACGGCCTTGGCATAAGCAGGATTCGACAGATCCTCGGCATAGGTCCGGAAGGCCCTGGAGACGTTGGAGACCAGCTGATAGGCGGCTTGCAGTTCCGTCCGCTGCTCCGGGCTCAGCTTCGGCAGGGCGCCGTCCGGCTGCCGGGTCATCAGGGGACCCGCAAGCTCTCTGAGTCTCTGAACGGACATGCGGATGGCGTCAAAGGGATCGTCCGCTCCAGCGGCGAGGCCCGCGTTCTCCAGCTCCGCCGTGAACTGACCGAAGGCCTCGATGCGCTCCGCCGCCTGCTCCGCCCGGGGCTCGGCTTCCTCGCCAGCGGCTCCCATGTCCTGGGGCTCCCGGGCGTTGGAGCGATCAAGCCCGGGTTTTTCGTTCAGGGATTCCCGAACCTCGCTCTTTTTGTCCATTTCCTCGTCGATCCGGAGATTTTCAAACTCGTCTTCTCCGCCCTCGACTTCATTGCCCTGGGATTGATCCGGCCCGGGTTCTCCGTTCAGGGATTCCCGAACCTCGCTGTCTTTGCCCATTTCCTCGTCGATCCGGAGATTTTCAAACTCGTCTTCTCCGCCCTCGACTTCATTGCCCTGGGATTGATCCGGCCCGGGTTCCCCGTTTTGGGATTCCGCAGCCGCGTTCTCTTTGGCCATTTCCTCGTCGATCCGAAGATTCTCAAGCTCGGGTTCTCCGCCCTCGACTTCATTGCCCTGGGATTGATTCAGCCCGGCTTCTGCGCTCAGGGATTCCCGAACCTCGTTCTCTTCGACCTTTGGCTCCTCGCTCTGGAGATTCTCAGGCGCGGGTTCTCCGCCCTTGACTTCATTGCTTCTGGATTCCGGAATCACGTTCTCTTCGACCTTGGGCTTTTCTTCGTTAGACCCCTCGATATTTTCCTTTCCTCTGGCGGCAGCGCTCTTGCCTTTCTCTTCGGCGCTTCTCTCCGGCTGGAAGGAGGGGGCCATCCGGTCAAAGCCCTGCAGGGTCTGCAGCAGCTGTTCCTCAAACCCGAATATCGTATCCAGCGCTTCGAGCTCCGTGCCCTGTTTGATCGTGTTGTTTTCAAGCTGGGGCAGCTCCGCCCGCAGGCTTCGGGCCATATCCTCCATGTCGCGATACCAGTCCGTATCGCGCTCGGCCTTCTTGAGCTCAAGCACCTGCAGACAGACTGCCAGGCCTCCGGCCACCAGCTCTTCCCGGAAGGGGGCGACCTTCGACTTTGACGCGGCATTGAGCATGACGTTCAGACGGTTCTGCATGGCGTCAGGGTCGATCTCATGGGTGCGGATGTAGTCCTGCAGAGAGAAGGGAGCTTCAAGCTCCATGTCTTTGTTGTAGTTCGGCATACCAATCAGCTTTCGGTAATCCCGATCCGCGTCGTTTACGGCGATCAGATTCTGAATGCTTCGGCCTCGCAGACCGAGCATATCCCCGTCCCGTTTATTCAGAAGATCAAAGGGCAGGACCTCGCGGTTGTAGGTGTCGAGAAACAGCTGTTCGGCGTCTTGCGCCCAGCAGGCGCCACCGTCCCGGTCGAAGCCCTCCGCATCCGGGAAAGTCCAGTACAGCGGCAGGCAGCGGGTAGGCGGCCTGTAATTGCCTCCATCCAGATCCCCCGCGGCGTCGCGGGACATCAGAAGCTCCATGGTGGAGGCAAAGTCCTTGCCGTTCAGCATTGACTCGCATTTCTCCGTGAGAGTATTATGCCAGTTTCTGATGACAGCGTTGGCATACTGGGGTAAAATCTCCTCCGGCGTCATATGAAACCTGTTCATCTGCTGGTACATCAGGAAGACGGTGTTGATCTGACCCTGGTGGGGCGTGTCGAGCTGATCCCACGGGAAATCGAAGGGGTTGCGGGTCACGAACATATCCGGAGTGTTGTAATATTCTCCACCAAACCCCTCCTTAGCAATCGCCAGAAGCTCTTCCATGTTCCGGTATTCCCGGTCATAGTCTTCCCTGCACTTTTCGATCTCTGCTATGTTGCCGTTCTCAACGGCCTCGCGATAGGCTTGCTTTGCCGCTTGGATCTTGCGGTAACCGTAAACCTTGGCGCGCTCCTCCTCATTCGTTTCCGTTCTATCCTTCGGAAGCATCTCCATCTCGTCCATTTTATGAAGCATGCGGAGGATAGCGTTTTTTGTCTTTTCGGGCAGCTCCGGCGTTTGCAGGGTATTTTTCACGCTCTCGTTGGTAGCATCCGGAAGAACAAGAACGCCGCCGAAGACAGAGATCGGCTTGCCGTTGCGTTCAATGCGCCGCCCGGCGGCGTTTTGACGCTCCTTTTGGAACAGGACAGGCTTGTAAGCGTTGGCAGCGTTGGTGCCGACGTGCTCCTTGGCCTCTGCCGCTCGTTTTGCCTCGGGGGTCGGGACGCTCAGGATGTTCTCGGCGCCGTCCAGAGCACGCAGAAGCGCCTCCCGGCGTCCGGGCTCCTGTTCCTCCGTCCGGATCTTTTCCCGCATCTGTTCGATCTTGTTTTTCTTCTCTTCCTGCAGAAAGGTCTTTTTCCAGGTGTCGTGGATGATGGGGTCCGCGTCCAGTTTTGAGAGGATGCTGCCGAGCTGCCCGGGATACAGGACGTCGGGCAGATGGCGGAAAACCTCCAATGCCTGCGCAGGGCTGCGTCTCTCCAGTTCGGTGATTACGCGCACGGTCATGGTACGGGTAATCGTCTCCAGGGACAGGAACCTCACGGCAATGGCTTGCCGCTCTGCGTCGTTGGCATATTCTATAAAGATTTCGCGGTCATAGTATTTTCCGTCGATCATCCCCTGGATGATTTCCGCCGCCCTCGCCTTCTTTTGCTGATCCGGCAGCTTCTTCCACTTCTCATCGGCGGTGACAGAGCTTTTCTTTACAGTTCCTTTCAGGACACGGTTATAGATTGTCGCGTCGGCGCCGGCTCGCAGAACGTCGTCAAGTACCCTCTGATAGAAGCTGTCGGCTTCCTGCTCCGGAAGCGCTTCACGCAGAATGCTCCGAGACTGCTCCAGGCTCATTCCGCTGTTATAGATAATCTCCTTGACGGCGCCCAGCTTTGTGGTCAGATCGTCAATATGGTAGCCACGCTCCGCGACGGCCTTGTAATCGTAGGCGTCGGCCACCGGCGTGTTTACCGCCTCCAAATAGGGGGTCCAGACCTCATCCAGGTACTTCTGATAGGCGTCCTTTTCCCGGTTCTTTTCCTGATCCTTTTCCTTGCGCCAGTCCAGCTGGGCGCGGCGCGCCTCCGCCGCCTCCAGGCCGATTTCCGTGGCCGCGGCGGTCTTTGCGAGCTGCGCGCAGTAGTCCCGGAGCTCCTCTGCAGCGGCCTTCTTGAACGCGGGTTCTTTTTTGTTCTTCCTGACCGCGTTCAGATAGGTTTGCGCCAGATCGCTGAGCGCCTCGTGGGCATTCTCGATTTGCGCCATATCTTTCTGCCGCTGCTTGCCCGCGGAGGCGTCGGGGCCGTAGAAGGCGGAGATCATTCCGATCAGCTTGGTGAGGCCGTTCCGCATAAAGTCATATTCCGGAAGGTCCTTCCCGCCCCGATTGACCGGAGCGATGCGCTGGGCCAGATCGCTCAGCCGGGAGTAGACCTCGGTGCCCGCCAGAATCTGCTCATAATAGCCCACAGGCGAGCCGTCGCTGCCGGCCGCCCGGGGCAGGGCCTTGCGGCGATCATATTCCCGCGCGGCCTCGTCCAGCTCCGCCGCGCTCAGATACTGGCAGGGCTGGATCTTGATCCGCTTCCAATGGTCTACGAAGGCGCCCATAGAGCCGTTTTTCAGGTGAAGATTTTTTTCGTTCTGCGACAGAAAATCGAAGACGTGATTCAGTTTTTCGGTTCTGATCTCCGAAGAGCTGATCCGGGTGGAGCTGATTTCCTGAAGCAGCGCTTCAAACGACGTTTGCACGGAAGGCAGGAATTTCTCCGTCGATCGAAGCGGATTCGTCATCTGGGAATGGATCACAAAGAGGGAGCCGAGCATCGCGGCATCCTCCACCGGCCAGCCCTGGCGCAGGGCGATCCGGCGGCCCTCCATGTCGAAGGGAACGCGGAAGGCGCCGCGTTCGTAGACGCCGAGGTCGCTGGGCGGGTTGTCCATCACAGCGGCCCAGCGCTGAAAATCCTTCGTACTGTTATCCCCCGTGACCCGCAAGGTTTCCTCGATTCCCGCTGAAACCTGGTCGTACTGTGTCAGCAGCAGCTTGCGGGAAAGGCGGTCCTGCTGCTCGGTCAGAGTCCCGGCTCGGGCCGCGATCGCGTGATCGCAGGCGATCCTGACCATCCGGCTGGTGTTCTCATATACGGGCAGGTAGGGCAGATCCGAGATTTCGTCTATGTTGCGGGTAAAATCCTTCTTCATCGGATCCGTCTCGCTGCCGTCCGGCATGTGGATGGCACCCTCCTGGGATTCGATCATGCTGTAGGAATAGTCGTTCATAGCCTCAAGGCCGTAGTCCCGCAGCGCGAAGTCGGCCTTGTCCCGCATCATCCGGAGGAGCGAAGCGCCCTCCGGATTCACGGCAGCTATTTCGATCTGCTTCTCGTCCAGCGCGGCGCAGAAGTCACCGACAATCTCCCGCAGGGCTTGGACCTTCGCTTGCTCTTTTTCACGAGTTTCAGCTTCGTAGTAGTTGTCAACGCTTTCCTTGCAGAGGACCTTATTCATATTCTCCGAAATGATCAGATTCGGGGTCGGACGAATGTCATTTTCATTATCTAACAGCGCATCTATGCGCTGGATCTTATCATACGACAGGCGCTTGTCGTTGGGGAACAAATTGTTCAGAGACAGGGTTTCTACGTAAACGTTTTTGTACACCTGATTCCAGTTATAGTTCCAGTCGGAATAGCCCTTGGGGAACGGGGTGGATGTTTTTTTCGGCATGGGATTTCCTCCTTTTTATATATAGTGTATCGTAGCGGTACTGTCAGTCTCCCGTCCGGACGCGGCCCGGGCGGGGAACGAAATTACGTCTGATCGCGGGGCTCCGGGATCCGAAGGGTCACGACGGCGCCGCCGCCGGGCCGGGGCGCGATCTCCAGGGAGCCGCCCACGGTCATCTCCAGCCGTTCGCGGACGTTCTGCAGGCCGACGCCGGCGCCTCCGGCCTCCGCCGCGGGATCGAAGCCGGGGCCGTCGTCCTCCACGGTGATCAGGCTGCTGTCTCCGTCGCGGCGGGTGCGAATGACGACGTGCAGCGACGCCTTCTCCCGCTTCAGCCCATGCTTGACCGCGTTTTCCACGATGGGCTGCAGCGTGAAGGCGGGCAGGCGGAAGACCGTGTGGGGGGTGTCGTATTCCACCGTCAGCAAATCACCGTAGCGCATGGTCTCCACCGCCAGATAGGCGCTGGTGCGCTGGAGCTCATCCTGGAAGGAGATGGGGTTTTCCGCGTCGATGGCCGTGAAGTTCGCGTGCAGATAGGTCATAAAGTCCTCGATGACCGGCAGGGCGCGGGGCGAGCCGTTCTTGCACAGAACGTAGATGGAGCTGAGCGTGTTATAAATGAAGTGGGGGCGGATCTGCTGCAGGAGGGTGGCGACCCGGGCCTTATGCAGCTCCTCCTCCTTCCGGCGCAGGGCCTTCTCCCGGGCAAGGGCTTCGCTGATGAAGCCCGAGCTGCGCAGCACCAGATGCAGGGCAATCCAGATCAGCCCCACGATGGCGTGGCGCTCCGTCCCCTGCGCCCAGGCGAGAATCAGATCCGCCAGACCCGCCGCGGGGAAGAGCAGACCCCAGACCAGCTCCCAGCGGGTGAAGCCCAGGGCCAGCACGGCGCACAGCTCCAGGCTGACGCCGAAGAGGGCGTACCAGGGCAGAGCGTACCAGAGGTCCAGCAGGTTCAGCAGCTGGAGCAGGACCAGAACGGCGCCCGCCCCGGCGCAGAGCAGCACGGCGAGGCGGCCGAAGCGGCCCTCGGGCTGCAGCACGCTGAAATATCGCAGGATCAGCACCGGCGTCAGCAGGGCCGTCGCCGCGCTGAGATACCACAGGCCCTTTTCAATGCCGTAGATGTCCAGCGCCAGCAGCGCCGTCGGCAGGGCGGTCAGGACCCGCAGAGCGGCGGCCGCCGCCAGCAGACCCAGCAGAAACAGCCGCAGCCGCAGGCTCCGGTCCAGGCGAAGCAGGACGGAAAAAAGCGTGAAAAACAGGCCGACGATCAGGGTCACCGCACCGACGATCAGCGCGGTCAGATCCTCCGGGAGCAGGATTCGCGTCATCAGCTGCTCCCGCTCGATGAAGAGATAGGGCGGCCGGGCCAAGAGGGCGGCGCTGTAGACCGGCGTCAGGGTGACGGTCACGGTCTTTCCGCTGTAGTCCGAGCGCATGGGGACGGAGAGCCAGAGCCGGCCCGGCGTATGGCCCACGTGGGGCTCCGCCGTCTCGGCGGAGCTGTAGAGCAGCTCGCCGTCCAGCCGCAGCTCCGCGATGCAGTGCTCCAGGAAGACGCACATCTTGGCCCCGTGGCGGACCTTCGCCCCGTCGGGAACCGTGAAGGCGTAGCTGACGCGAACGCCCGCGTAGTCCGGGATGCGCTCCTCCAGCGTCGAATCCGGCTGGAGCATATAGAAGGCCTGGGGGGCAAAGGGATTCCGGTTCTGGCCGGGATTCCGGAACACCAGCAGCGTCAGCGTCAGACACAGCAGCCCCAGCAGGGCCGCCGCGGCCGGGACGGCGCGCTCCCGCCGGAAAATGGCCGCCCGCCACGAGGTCCGCGGCGTTTGCCCCTCCGCCCCGCCGGCCCGTTTCTTCCTCTCGCCGTTCATGGCAGCACCCCCACTTCCGGAAATCTCAGATGCTCGATCTGCGCCCGGAGCTTCTCGGGGCTCAGGGGCTTGAGCACGTAGCCGGAGCAGAACATGTTCAGGGCTTCCGTGGCGTACTCCGGGTGGCTGGTCAGGAAAATGACGTTGACCCTGGGATTGCGCTCCGTCAGGCGTCTGGCAAGGCTCAGACCGTCGCCGCCCACCAGCTCAATGTCCAGAAAGGCCACGTCGATCCGGTGCGCCTCGGCGTATGCCAGGGCGTCGGAGGGCCAGCGGAAGGAGGCCACCGCAGCCTCGGGCAGGAACTCCCGCAGGGTCCGGTCGGAATCCTCCAGCAGCACGGGCTCGTCCTCCACCAGGATCACGCTCATGCCGCCGCTGCGGTTGAGGGGCGCGTCCATCAGCACGGAGGGGTCCACGTCGAAGCGGCTCGCGATTTTCTGAAGCAGCTCCATATCCGGGAAGCGGACGCCCCGCTCCCAGCGGGAGACGGTGCCCTGATTGACGTACAGGTAGTCCGCCAGTTCCTTCTGCGACATTCTGTTTTTGGTGCGGAGGGCAACGAGCAGCTCGCCAAGCGTATTGGATGCAGCCATTTTGTTACCTCTTTGCTGTAAAAATTATGCTGATACAGTTTAAATTGTATCACAATCCCGCGAAATCTGCAACAGAGCGATATGCCGATTTTATGCCGTTTGCGCCGCGCTGATTGCAATAAAACGCGCGATCTGTTAGAATGGTATCACTGTAATATTTTGGGTTTTTATACGATTTCAGAGGGGAAGGGATTGCGGTGTTCAAGGGCATCAAAAAGCTGCTCGGCAGCGGCAGGGATCAACGAAAGTGGTACCCTGTGTTTTTTCTGATTCTGCTGGTCGGCTCCCTGCTTCTGGGCGTCCTGGCCCGCTTTCTCGCGGAGAATCTGGGCAGCATCATGTCCGGCGGGGACTGGAGCTTTCGCCTCTCCCTGCTGACCGAGGCGCGGACCTGGCTGGTCGGCTTTCTGATCTGCGGCCTGTTTACGGCGATCATCGCCCTCAACGGCGGCTTCCGGGGCGTGCTGGGGAAGAGCCTGCTCAGCGGCGACGCGGCGAAGAACGTGGTGGAGGGCGCGCTGGAAAACAGCCGCTTCCTCACCGACGAGGAACGGGACAAGTATTTCCCTACGTTCAAATACGACGAGATCGACAAGGTTAAGAAGGACGGCGTCCCGGCCAGAGCCGTGCTGGACAAGAAGGGCAAGCTGGTGGGCAACTTCAAGCCCGGCGTCCATGCCCTGGTCATCGGCGCCACCGGCTCCGGTAAGACCACCACCTTCATCAACCCCATGATCCAGCTCCTGGGCGCCACCAACTGCGGCTCCTCCATGATTATGACGGACCCCAAGGGCGAGCTCTTTGATCTGCACTCCGGCTTCCTCAAGAGCCGGGGCTACAACGTGATGGTGCTGGACCTGCGCGACACCTACTCCTCCAGCCGCTGGAACCCCCTGGAGCCCATCTGGGATGCCTATCAGGAATATATCAAGGCCGGACGCGGCATCAAGATGCACCTGGACGCCATGAGCGACTACCCGGAGCTGCGGCGCATGAACGGCGAAGCCGCGCCGGGCGAACGCTGGGTGGAATACGACGGCAAGGCCTATCTGGACCTGACCCACTGCCAGGACGACGTTCAGGTGGCCAAGCAGAAAATCTACGATGAAATGTACGAGGACCTGAGCGATCTGATCGGCGGTCTGATCCCCGTTCAGAACGAGAAGGACCCCCTCTGGGAAAAGGGCGCCAGGTCCATCGTGATGGCGCTGTGCCTCGCCATGCTGGAGGACAGCGAAAACCCCGCCCTCGGCATGACGAAGGAAAAATACAATCTCTTCAACGTCAACAAAGCCCTGGGCAACAGCGAGAACGAGTATCAGGCGCTGAAGGACTACTTCGAGGGCCGCAGCAAGCTCTCCCAGGCCTATCAGCTGTCCCGGCAGGTCATGACCGCCCCGGACACCACCCTGGGCTCCTATATGTCCATCACCTTCGACAAGCTGAACCTCTTCAACGACCGGGGCCTCTGCGCTCTGACCTCCGCCACGGACATTCACGCCGACCGCTTCGCCTTTGAGCCCACCGCCCTCTTCCTGAAGATCCCCGACGAGAAGGACACCCGCCATTCCCTGGCGTCTCTGTTCATCCTGAGCACCTACAAGGCCCTCATCAAGATCGCCACGGGACTGCCCGGCCAGACCCTGCCGCGGAACGTCTACTTCATCATGGACGAGTTCGGCAACATGCCGAAGATCGACAAGTTCGGCCAGATGATCACCGTGGGCCGCTCCAGAAAGATCTGGTTCAACATGGTGGTCCAGTCCTTCGTCCAGCTGACCAACGTCTACGGCAAGGAGGTGGCCGATATCGTCATCGGCAACTGCGGCGTCAAGATGTTCATCGGCTCCAACGACACCGACACCTGCAAGATGTTCTCCGAGATGTGCGGCAACATGACCGTGCGCACCACCTCCACCTCCTCCAGTCTGTCCAGCAAGGCCGGAGACGTCAGCGTCTCCTCCCAGACCCAGGTCCGCCCGCTGATCTACCCCAGCGAGCTGCAGCGGCTGAACAACCAGGAGAGCACCGGCAACTCCATCATCGTGTCCTTCAACTCCTTCCCGCTGCGGACGAAGTACACGCCCTCCTACAAGTGTCCCTACTATCAGTTCGGTCCCATGGACCTCAGCGAGATCCGCAGCAACGTATTCCGTGCCGACGAAGTTTACTACGACCTGAAGGAACGCAACAGAATCGTTCTGGGCGATCCGGACGATGACTACATTGAAGGATGATCGGGCCAGCCCAATCGCCGAAAGGGAGGAAAATCACCGTGAGCCAACCCAATAACAGTCCCGCCATGAGCTGCGGAGAATACCTGCGAAGGCAGCGCGCCGAGCTGGACCGGATCACCGACCTCGGTACGGACGCCGCCAGAGCAGAGGTCAAACGGCTGCTTGCGAATATTTACGCGGTCAACTATCAGATGATGTACGAGCGCATCGAGCCCCCCGGACCCAACCGCCGCTCCGCCACCCTGGAGCCCGTAGACCGGGAGCTGGTGGAGAGCACCGCCAAGGCCCTGAACGAGGGCGCGCCGGAGCTTCAGGACATCGTGGACGACCCCTGGAAGCTCAGCGAGGCGATCTACCGGGCCCAGCAGGGCAACGGCTTCCAGCTGGTGGAGATGGTCAACATCGCCCACCTGGCCCGGACGGCCCAGCACAGGCCCGAGGCCCCCGCCCGGACGGAGCCCGCCGCCCGTCCGGCCAAGCCCGGCCTGTAACAGGAGGCAATTATGAAGGACAACAAAAAAAGAACCGGCCTTCTCCGAAGGCTCTGTCTGCTCCTGACGGCGGCACTGCTCCTCTTTGGGACCTTCGGCGCCGCGCCCCGGGCCGAGGCCGCCGAGAAGAGCCTCTCCGCGGTGCCCGGCACCTACGTCCGCTGGCGCAAGGGCCTGCCGCCCCAGGACGGCAGCTGGTACCGGGCCCTGATCATTGCCGATTACGGCTTCGGGCTCCGCTTCCTGATTCACGGCAACGAGGTGGGGCCGAATCAGTATTACGGGAACGGCGCATCCGCCGGCGACAAGCTGGTGATGGATAACCCGGGAGACGATCTGGACCGCTTCCCGGAGATCGACCTTTCCAAGGATTCCTTCTTTACCGACTCCTACCTGATGGCCCTGGCCCTGCGCTACAACAGTACGGCCGGCTCCGCCGGAAACGGCAGGGAGCCCCATTTCGGCAACGCGCCCTATTACGAGATCGCCCTGCCCAAGACCGATAAGGCCGTAGACAGCATCGGCTTCCGCTATGACCCCGCCACCCAGGTTGACAGCGACGGAGAGCCCCTTTACGGCGCAAAGATCACCAACAATCCGACGCCCTGGTACTTCTGCGGTTACGAACACGACAGCTCCGTGGACAAGGGAAAGTACGTCATCGGCTGCCTGCGCAATCGGAACAACAGCGGCACGAACACCTATCTTTGCAGCGGAAAGGATCTGTTTCCGCCGAAAACCCATCAGAACGCTTATACCTGCTTCGCCAGCTCGGTCATATGGTGGGACACGGATGAATTTTACGTCTACTACGGCGAGCAGATGCTGATCGACGCCGTCGCGGACAACCAGGTCATTGACGACGACGAGATCGTCAACGTCAACGGCAGCAGCTACCTGACGCTGCAGTCCGGCAGCACCCTGACCGTCAAGGACGGCGGCATCCTCTCCATCGGCAGCGGCCTGTTCAACGACGGCACCATCCGGGTGGAAAAGGGCGGTACCCTCATCGTCAAGCAGAACGCCTTCATCATGCCCTGGCAGCTGGGAAACGGCAGCGGGAATATTATCTGCGACGGCGGCGACGTGATCATCCAGAGCGGCGGCCGCGTGGTCTGCGAGGGCGCCTCCGGCTTCAAGTTCGTGGAGGACGGCAGAACCTGCGGCACCGTCTATAACTACGGCGTCATCGTCACCCAGGCGCTGACCATTCGCGGCAAGGCCAACGCCTTCCACAACCTGGGCGGCGTGATGCTGGGCTACCGGGTCAAGCCCGCCGAGGCCCAGGCCTTCCGGGACAGCGCGATCCACTTTTACGGTGCCTCCGCCATACTGGACGGCATGACCGCCGGCGGAATTAACGTGGACCAGGTGACGGCCGGCGTCGTCACCGGCAATCAGGTGATACGCCCATGAAAAAATACAATTTGACGCGGCGAATCCTCGCCCTGCTCTCCGCGGCCGTCATCAGCCTCGGACTCTGCCTGCCTGCCTCTGCCACGGACGGCGGCGAGGACTATCAGGGAGATATCAACTACGTCGGAGAGGTCGATCCGGAGACGGGCTACGGCTACCACGCGCCCGATCTCGGCAGCCGGATTTCCATCACCGACACCATGCTCTACGACAGCGCGGACGGCAGATTCGTCTTCCCCATCGGCGCCAACAGCGAGCTTTCCTGCACCGCCGCCGACGGGATGCTCCTCAGCGATTCCGTGACCCTCTCCACCGTCGGAGCTCCGCAGCTGGCGGTGTATCGGAACGGGGAAGCAGTGGACCTGAGCGCGGGGAGCACCCTGCGGACGCCCGGGGAGTACACGGTTTATCTCGGCTCCTCCTCCGGGACCCGCATCTGCGGCTTTACCATCCTGCCTGCCGTCACCAACCTCATCCACGGTTATTCCGTGCCGGAGGGCTTCGCGGTCCGGGAGGTCCTGCGCAACGGCGAGCAGCAGGGCTTCGAGCGCTACTACGCCGAAACGGAGGCGGAGGGCGAGTACGAAATCAGCACCCGCTGCCTCCAGGCCGACCGGGTCTATACCCTGCGCGTGACCATCGACCGGACCCCGCCTGCGCTCACGCTCAGCGGCAACGTGGGCGAGGACGGACGGGTGCGCGGCCCGGTGACGATCTCCGGCATCGAGGCGGATACGACCCTGAGTCTGGAGCTGGACGGCAAGGCTGAGAAGCTGACGGTCCGGGATGGGTCCGCCACGGTCCGGGACACCGGCAGCTACCGGCTCGTTGCGGTGGACGCCGCCGGAAACAGCAGCAGCTATCAGTTTACGATTTTGCTCTATCTGGATTCCAGCGCCTTTCTGTTCGTTCTGCTGGCGCTGGCAGCCCTTGTCTCCGTGTTCCTCTACGCCCTGCGGAAGCGCAGGAAATTCAAAGTGCGCTGAGCGTCCGACCGCGCCCCGTCCGCGCGGCGGGGCGGACGCGAGCCGCAAGCCGATTACGACGATGTTAGGAGCTTCCCGATGGCTGAATCATTCTTGTCGAAGTTACTCTTTACCATACTCAAGATCATCTGCTGGGCCGTCAACCGGCTCACGCAGCTCTTTGAGATCTTTTCCGGCCTGACCAAGGTGAGCTTCAATGGGGAGCGCATCTTCCTCTTCGACGTCTTTCTGAACAACACCGCAATCAACAATATCTACTGGGGCATGGCGCTGATCGGCATCGTGCTCTGCTTTGGGTTTGCGATTTTCGCCGTCGTCCGCAAGATGTTCGACTCGGCGGGACGGGTCCAGATGTCCATCGGCCAGATCATCACGGAGGGTCTGAAGAGCATTCTCCTCATTTTGAGCATGAACGCCATTCTGACCGTGACCCTCACCGGAACGGATATCCTCATGCGGCAGGTGAACTATCTGTTCACAAACGCCGAGGGCCTCAGCCAGGCGGAATCCATCACCTACACCGACGAGCAGTGCGCCGCCATGGGCCGCGCTCTGGGCACCATCGCCAATTACGGCATGAATCCTTCCTTCAACAGCCGCTACAATCTGAATGACTGCTTCAACACCATACGCCCGGATCTGATCTATCTCGAGGACCAGGGCGTATTCGATTATCATTATCCCCAGGATTCCGATTCCTGGCAGTCCATTCTGCAGGAGGTGGCGGCCTCCGCCGATCTGCGCTACGAGCTCAAGGCGGACGTCTATTATGAAAACGTCGCCAAGTCCCTGCAGCACGCCCTGGACGTGATGCGGACCGACTCCTCCTTCCGCCCCCTGGAGCAGTTCAAGAAGGAGAACACGGCGCTGCTTCAGATTCCGCTGGACCGCGTCATTTTCCTGTCCGGCACGCTGGACGCGGCCAACAACAGCTATTACAACGTCAACCCGAGCTTTACGGACGCGCTCCGCTATCCCTACTACTCCGGAGAAAAGTCCCTTTACGACACCGACACCGTCGATTCCATCGACGTCATCAGCAGCGATTTTTCCATCAGCTACGCGCGTTTCGACTACCTGGTCTCCATCGTGCTCGGCGTCGCGATCCTGATCAACACCTTCGTGATTCTGCTCTCGCTGGTGGCGCGGATGTTCAACATTCTGCTGCTCTACGTCATCGCGCCGCCCGTGCTGGCGGTCCGCCCGCTGGACGGCGGCGGCAAGAGCAAGCAGTGGGCCATCGCCTTTATGATTCAGGCCCTGGGCGTCTTCGGCAACATCGTCGTCATGCGGCTGCTGCTGATCTTCGTGCCGGTGATCTTCGACGCCAATCTGGTGCTGATCGCGGACAGCGCCGCGATGAACTATTTTGCCAAGGCCGTGATGCTTTTTGCGGCCTACTCCGTGGCAAAGAAGGCCTCCGGCCTCCTCACCGGCATCATCTCCGACTCGGCCGCCATGCAGTCCACGCACGCAGCCGACATGAAGGAGGACGCCATGCAGGCCATCGGCCAGGCCAGGAGTACCGCCAGAAACGCCCTGCACAGGGTCGGCGCCGCCGCGGGCTTTGCCGCCGCGCCTGCCCTCAACTACTTCAGCAAGCCCTTTGACGCCTGGCGCAGTCTCGGAAAGTCCTCCGATAAAGAGGGCGGTTCCGGCAACAAGGGCGGCGGCACCCTTCCCGGCGCCAACCGCCCCGGCGACAAAAAGCCGGGAAGCAAGGGCGGCGGTTCTCCCAAGCAGCCCAAGCCGCCGGCGGAACGGCCCCGCTCCAGGAGCATGCCGAATCCTTCCGCAAAGGGCATTGGCGACGAGCTTCCGCTCCCCGCGAAGCAGAAGGCTCCCGGCTCCGACGGAAGCAAGGACGGCAGCCTGCCCAAGCAGCCGCAGGAACGGCAGCGCTCCAACAGCATGCCGAATTCTGCCAAAAAAGCCGCCGACAACAAGCTTCCGCCCTCCGGGAAGCAGCAGGCTCCCGGCTCCGGCGACAAGCTTCCGCCCTCCGGGAAGCAGCAGCCTCCCTCCGGCTCGGAGAAGAACGTCCCTTTTGACCTTCCCGGCCCCGAGATCGGACGCAACGAAGAGCAGGAGCGGATTCTGTTCGACGAGGATCTCCCGGGCCGCAGCATCCTTGGAAACCGGGACTCCGATCAGCTCCTGGGCGGCTCCTACGAAGACGACAGCGGCTTCGGGGAGGGTGAACGGCTCAACTCACGTTCGGGTTCCCTCAACGGTTCCTCCAACAACGTTTCCTCCGACGTTCCCCTCCCGCAGCGGGACCGGCGCGACAGCCTCGGCAATCAAAGCGTTTACTCGGCCTTTTCCCGTTCCGAGCACAGCGACGACGCCGGCGGCGGTGACAACAACGTTTATGCAGACCTTCCCCGTCAGGAGCAGAACCGCCGCTCCGACAGCCTCGATAATCAAAGCGTTTACTCGGCCTTTTCCCGTTCTGAGCACAGCGACGGCTTCGGCGGCGGTGACAACTACGTTTCCGCAGGCCTTCCCCATCAGGAGCAGAACCTCCGCTCCGACAGCGTCAATCAGAATAAAGCTCCTTCTGGCCTTCCCCGTCAGGAGCAGGGCGGCCGCTTCGACAGCAGCACCCGGAACAAAGCTCCTTCGGACCTTCCCCACTCCGGCGGCGAGACCCGTTCCCGTACCAGCTCCGCGGACTACGGTTCCGCTTCAGGTCCCGTTCCCGGCGGCAGCGTAAACAAGCGCGCAAAGCAGCCTCCGCAGAAGGGTCCGAAGGCTCCGGGCGGCATGCCGGAGCGGAATTACACCGATCGAAGAAGCTTCTTCCAAGATGACGGAGATCAGCATCACTAAGGCAGGATTCCCCTCGGGAATCCAGAAAACAATCAAGGAGATCCGTACATGAAACGTTTGATACCCGGGAAAACAAAGGTACAGGTCGAACTGTTCAAGGGCGTCATGCTTGGCGACATCTTCGTCGCCGGGCTTGGCATTGCCATGCTCGTTTTGATCCTGATTTCCTCTCTTCCGTACAAGCTGTACTTCTGTATCGCTGTGATGGGCGTGGCGGGAATCCTGCTGGTTCGTTTGGACACCGTACCGAACTATCGGTATCTGCTGCAGATCATCACGCATTACGCCTATAAACGGCGCTATGAACGCATCACCGACGACGAGCTTTTGAAATCGCGGGCGCTCGGAACGGAAAAGGCGACCAAATTTGACCGCCTGTTCAAGAACAAAGGCGACGCGGAGCAGGAGCCCGTGACCCTGAAGCCCGCGAAGCAGGAAAAGCAGGCGGCCAAGGCCTCCCGTCAGGCGGATTTGCAGAAGCGCGGGAAGCGCTCCGACAAGAAGCGCGCGAAGCAGACGCAGCCCTCCGGGGACAGGGCCAGGGCCGCGAAAAAAGCCCGGGAGGAGGAAGATCGGCTTCTCAGGAGCGACTCCGTCTCCGAGGAGGAAAAAGACGCGATCCGCGCCCGCCGCCGGGAGGAATTCGCCGCCTCCATGCAGCGGCAGGCCCTCTCCCGGGAGGCGGAGATCAACCGCGAGGACATGAGCAAGCTGATCGGCTTCACGGGAATTCAGGACGCTTACATTGAATATAACGGAGAATACTTCGGCGGCGTGATCGAGATCGACCCGGTGGAGTTCCGCTTCTTCAGCGAACACAGACGGGCAAATACCATTGAAAACTGCTTCGGCCGGGTCCTCCGCTCCATCCACGGGAAGTTCAGCGCCAACATCATCAAGCTGGAGCGGGCAATCAACTACGATAGCTATCTGGCCCGGGAGCGGGCAAAGCTGGACGCTCTCCGCCAGTCCTTTGAAAGCGGCCTGCTCACGGAGGAGGAATACCAGATTCGTGTCGAGATCACCTGGGACCGCGTTCAGGAGCTGGAGGCCATGTGCGGGGAAGACAAGGTCATCGACCCCTTCTATTACCTCGCGCTGTTTGAAAGCGATAAAAAGCAGCTGGATATGATGCTGCGGGACGCGGTGATCCAGCTGGAGCAGGGCGAGCTCACCGTTCGCCGCCTGCAGGGGAGGGAGCTTGCCGTCTTCCTGAAATACACCAATCAGTTGGATTTCGACGAGCATGAGGTGGATCAGATCCGCCCGGAGGACTACGCCCTGTGGGCGCAGCCCAACGTGGTGGACGTCTATCCGCGCCGGGTGGAGGTCAACCACATCGTGACCCACAATTTCCGGGTCGTCAGCTACCCGATGACCGTGGGAGACGCCTGGCTGGCGGGCGTGATGAGCATTCCCGGGACGAAGGTGGTCGTGAAGGCCAGACAGATGGATCGGGATAAGGCTGTCCGCACCATCGACCGCAGCCTGATGGAGCTGCGCGGACAGTGGTCCGCCACCGGCATCGACTCCAAGCGCCTGGAAATTGAGGCGCACCTGAACACCCTGCAGGAGCTGCTGGCTACCCTGCAGGGAGACAACGAGATGCTTTTCGAGTGCAACGTGTACATCACGGCCTATGACATCATGGGGACCCGGAACAATCTCCGCATTCCCCAGCCGCCCAAATCTCTGCTGCCCAGCATCAGCAGCATGAAGAAATCGGTCCGGCGTTCCTGGCAGGAGGCGGGCTTCCGCCTGAACAACATGGAATTCGACCAGATGCGGGCCTTCCTGGGCTCCCAGGTCAGCTCCCTGGACCCGCTGGCCAAGGAGGGCCGCGGGATTCCGAGCAATACCGTCGCGGCCAGCTTCCCCTGGATCTACGCCCATATCTCCGACGAGGGCGGCGTCCACCTGGGCCAGAGCGGCGGCGTCCCGGTCTTTATCAATTTCTTCCGCCGGGACAGTGAGCGCATCAACTCCAACATGGTCATCATCGGCAAATCCGGCTCCGGCAAATCCTACGCAACCAAATCCCTGCTGGCCAATCTGGCGGCGGAGGACGCCAAAATCTTCATTCTGGACCCGGAAAACGAATATACGGAGCTGGCCCGGAACCTGCACGGCAAGTATATCAACGTCGGCAACGCCACCTACGGCAGACTGAATCCCTTCCATATCATCACGGCCTTGGACGACGACGAGGCGGGAACGGAGGGCCCCAGCGGGAGCTACGCCACCCATCTGCAGTTCCTGGAGGAGTTTTTCCGGCAAATCCTGCCGGACTGCGACAAGGACGCCCTGGAATACCTGAACAATATGGTCGACCGGGTCTACACGGATAAAGGGATCACCCCGGAAACCGACCTGAGCAAGCTGCGCCCGCAGGATTACCCCGTGTTCGACGATCTCTACGAGACGATTTTTGAAGAATTCCAGAGCACGGACAATCAGT
Organism: Oscillospiraceae bacterium; assembly: GCA_017519005.1. Classification (GTDB taxonomy): domain Bacteria; phylum Bacillota; class Clostridia; order Oscillospirales; family Oscillospiraceae; genus JAFRPC01. The sequence continues at coordinate 37,103 of JAFWTG010000060.1, forward strand.
ACCTTCGCACGATCCTGCGAACGCTGATGAATTACATCGCGAAGTTTTCCAGAGACGGGCGCAACGCCAATATCTGGAACGGTCCCAGCACCGTTACGACGGATGAAAACTTCACGGTTTTCAATTTCCAATCGCTGCTGGCCAACCGCAACACCACCATTGCCAACGCGCAGATGCTTCTCGTGCTGAAATACATTGACAACGAGATCATCAAAAACCGTGACTTCAACACCCGCTACGGCTTAAAACGCAAGATCGTGGTGGTCATCGACGAAGCCCACGTGTTCATCGACACCAAATTCCCCGTGGCGCTGGATTTCATGTTCCAGCTGGCAAAGCGCATCCGGAAATATAACGGTATGCAGATCGTCATTACGCAGAACATCAAGGATTTCGTGGGCAGCGAGGAGATTGCCCGGAAATCCACGGCCATTATCAACGCCTGTCAGTACAGCTTTATCTTTGCCCTGGCGCCCAACGACATTCAGGACCTGGTCCGCCTCTATCAGAACGCCGGCGGCATCAATGAGAGCGAGCAGGAGCAGATCATTCAGGCGCCCAGAGGCCAGGCCTTCACGATCCTGAGCCCCAGCTCCCGCAGCACCTTCCAGGTTGAGACCAACCGGGACATCACGGAGATGTTTGAGCAGCCGGACTATCAGAGCAAGTATTACGCCTCCGAGCAGGGCGCCCTGGCCTGGGAGGACTACGTGGCTGACAGCAGAAGCATCCGTGCGGAGCGCATGGCGGACCACGTGCAGGACGAGCTCCCGGACGAGGATGAGCCGAGAGAACACCGCGGCTTCGTCCTGGAGGAGGTCAGCGAGGAGGATTACGACGCGGAGGAGAACGAAGGCTTCTCCTTCGAGGAGGAGCTCCCGCCCGAGGAGAGCGGCGAGCGGAAGCCAACGCTTCCGCCGGACGCTCCGGCCTACCGGGCCGACGCGGGCAGCGACGCGCTGGTCAGCGGAATCCGGGACCTGGTGGAATCCGTCCGCGGCCTGAGTATGGACGCGGTCCGGAGCGAGGTTCGGCGTTCCATCGAGGCCCAACTTGGCAATTCGCCCGGCGAAGGCGACAGTCAGACCCGTTACCTCTACGAGACCATTGAAGCGCTCCGGCGTCAGAACGCGGAGCTGCAGCGGAAGCTGGACGCCGGCGAAGCTGCCGGCAGCTCCGGAGCGCTGACGGAGCGTTCGTTCACGCCCACGGGCCGGGAGGCGGATCCCTTTGCCCCGGAGGGGGCCGTGAATGCCCGCTTCGGCGGAGAATCCGAGGCGATGGAAGACGGTTCCGACTGGGCCGGGGAAGCTGCCGGGGAGCTGCTTACGCCGGCGGACCCCTGGAGCACGATCTTCGGGGAGGACGCCGCGGCAGCGGAAGCCGATTCCGACCGCTCCGAGGAATTTGCGGAGGCTTCGCCCGCGTCGGCGGACCCCTGGAGCACAATCTTCGGGGAGGACGCCGCGGCGGCGGAGGCCGATTCCGACCGCTCCGGGGAATTTGCCGCGGATTCGCCTGCGCCGGAGAGTCCCTGGAGAGCAGTCTTCAGCGAGGAAGCCGCGGCACAGAAGGACTCCTCCGACCCGTGGAGCAACGTCTGGGATTCCATCGCGGCGGAGCCGGAGGAAGCGGAAGCGCCGGAGTCCCTCTCCGACCCCTGGAGCAGCGTCTGGGATACCGGCGCGCCGGAGCCGGAGCAGAGCGCTGCCGGACGCCTGGACGACGAAGAAGAGATCGCCGCCTCCGCCGGCCCGTCCGGGGCTTCGGCGGAGACCGCGTCCGGGCAGCCTGATCGGCCTGCGCAGGCTGCCGCGCCGCAGCCCGCCGCCGAGGCCAACACGATCCTGGATCAGTTCAACGATATGGTCTCCAGAATGAGCGTGCTGCAGCGGATGAACGTGGAAGGTCTGACGGTGCTGGAGATCAGTTTGGACGAGCTCAAGGCCCAGATTGAGGCCGAGCGCGTTCGCAGACCGGTTTCAAGCTGATGGAAGGGAGGGAAACACAGATGAACACAGCGTTCAAAACTCTGCTGCGGCGGATTGCCCGGACCCGGAAGCGCTCCGCGCTTCTGCTGGCTGCCGCCGCCCTGTCCTGTCTCTGTCTCTTTGCCGTCTCTCCCTCCGCGCGCGCCTGGACCAAGATCCCCGAAAGCGATCTGGAGGCCCTGACCCCGGAGCAGCGGACGCTCCTGGAGGCCATGCCCGAGGGGCTGAGATGCCTGACCTATCTGAACCTGTACGGCGCGTCGGCAAGCGAAAGCTATCAGTTCTTCCAGCGCAACTCGCCGTACTGCAATCTGATTACGAGAAATCATCTCTATTCGGCGGACGACGTGCTGGAATTCGTGTATTCCGGCAGCGGCCCGGACGCCGGCACCGCCGAGGGCCGCGCCCAGGCGGAGTTCCTGCAGGAGCTCTACTACGTCTACGCCGGGATCTATGCCTCTTATGACGACTTCATGGCCGGTCACTTCATGAGCTACGGCGAATACCTGCAAAACAAGAGCCTTTCCGAGCTGGAGGCCGCCCGCTCCTGGCACGACAGACGGGAGCAGGCGTCCATGACCAGCGATTGGAAGCACCGCGAATGGATTCAGTGGGGCCAGGTATTGGACGCCTGGATCGTCTATCGCGGCGGAACGCCGGAGTCCCAGATTCCGGCGGGCCAGCGGGAGCTGCAGGAGGCCTACGAGTCAGAGCCGTATCCGGAGCTGACGGTAGCGCAGCAGGCGCTTCTGGACGCCATGCCCTCCGCTTTCCGGCCCCTCACTTACACTGCCGTCACCGGCACCACCGGTCTGAGCTGGTTCCGGGAGAATTCCGGCCTGAAGCGGCGTGTGATCCTGGAATATTGGCCCATGACGGAGGACGAGCTCGGCGCGGCCTACGCCTCGATGGTGCAGGCCGGAAACGAGCAGAGCCAAGAGGGACAGGCGCTCTTGCAGCTCTACTTCCTGCGCCACGACGCCTACGCCCGCATGACGGTGCTCGGTCAGCGGGTCTACCTCTCCGACAGTGAAGCCTTCCACCGCCACAGCGGGACCGAGAGCTGGGAGTACGGCAGCGTCATCGTCGGGATCGAGGCCTGGATCGACCAGCGCTCCGGGACCGACGCGGCCCTGCGGGGCGAGTTCAACGACTTGTTCGCAGCGGCGGAGGCCTGGATCGACTATTACGCGGCGCTCCAGGAGGAGCTGGCCGCGGCGGAACGGGCCGCGGCGGAGGCCGCCGCCCGGGAATGGGAAAACCGACAGGAGCAGCCCAACCCCAACTATGACCCGAAGCCTACGGCGATTCCCAACGATTTTCCCCTGACCGTCGCCGAAAAGGCCTTGCTGGAGGCCCTGCCCCGGCGCTATATGCCCGCCGCCATGGCCTTCCTCTATCCCAATCTGACGGCAGAGCGCTTCTTCGGCAGCTATACGGAGGCGCGGTGGCAATCTGACGCCGCGCAGCTTCTGGCGCTGAACGTTGCCGGGCTGGAGGCCGAATATCTGCGGCTGGTGCGGCTGAACAACGCCGGGACCATAACGGAGGCTGAGGCGAACCGTCTGGAGCTCTGCGTGGAGCTGCTGCTGTTCCGCTATCGCACGGAGCAGCGGAAGGGCTTCGGCTATCTTCAGATCGCGGCCGGCACCAACGGGAACGCGGATTCCGTCTCTTATACGTATTATTCCGACTACATTCTGATGGACAAGACCCCGGCGCAGCTGCGGGCGGACGCGGCCCGGGACGACGCGGACAATCCGGACGGAAAGCGCCTGTACCGGACCCACAGCGCCGCCATGCGGCGGGCGATTGCCGACTACCTGGAGCACAGGGACGACGCCGGCACCGTAGAGCTGAGCATGGACGACACGGTTCGGCGCATCTATGACGCCACCATGCCGGATATGCGGGTTTACGCCTGGCTGGTCGCCACGGAGCTCGCCCCGGCCGACGACCTGAACTACGCCATGATGCCGGAGCAGCTGGCCGGATATCTCTACGACTACGGCACGGGAGCCCAGGCCGCCGCATCGAAGATTCTGGGCTTCTACGGCCGGAAGCCCTACCACAACACAAGCCACCCGAGCTTTTACGTCGCCGCGGACAGTCAGCTTACCGCGATCGTCAACTCCGTAAACCAATACACGCCGGAGGCCATCGCCGAGGCGCAGCATATTCTCTGGCACAGACGCGGCGAATTTTATTCGCAAAACGGCCGGTATCACAGCGCTCTCGGCGCCATGAACACAGCCCAGCTTCAAAGCTGCCGCGCCGGTGCGGAGGCGGACTACTACGCCGAAACCGACGCCGGCAGAATCGCGGAGCTCCGCAACTGGATGGAGCAAATCGACGCCTGGCTGGCGCTTCGAAGGAAGCAGAACGGCGGACAGGGCGGCGGCTCCCAGAGCGGTGAGGGTGGGCTCCCGCAGCCCTCCGAGGAGGAGGCGATTCCGGCCGATCGGCGGATCTACGTTCTGGAGACCGCCACCGGACGCATGCCCGGGCAGAAGGTGGAATTCTTCCGGATCGTCTATACGACACCGGAGGGAGATACCCGAACGCAGTACGTATTCCCATCGGAAAACACCCTGCAGGAGGGGTATCACGCAGCTCTTGCCGCGACCGATGACGGCGGACTCGCCCAATGGGTGTACAGCGTGGCGGGTTACACGGCGGAAGCCCCCGATTCGGTCAAGGCCCTGCAGAGCTGGCACACCGACCAGTTCCTCTTCACCGCGGACGCGCAGATTGCCTCGGTGAATGAGATCCAGGTCTTTGCGCGGCACGACGGCAACGGCGACCGGAACGAGTGGACCTGCGCCGGTATCCGTCTTTATCGGATGGAGTATCTTCGCGGTCTCGGCAGATACGGCTTCTTCTCCTCCGAGTATTATCTGGATTATTCCGGAGCCCTGCTTGCCGAGCTGAAGTTTGACGACGAGGGCCGGCAGGATCTGAGCTGGCGCGGCGGCGACCGGCTGTTCCGCTTCGGCGGCCCCAAGGGCGACCAGGGCTATTCCCTCAGCAATTCCGGCCCCGCGCGGCAGTACGCGGCAAAGGACGGAAACGTCATCTTCCGCATCGACTTCGCGGACCAGTATCAGGCGGGGCTGGAATGCCTCGCCACGCCGACCAGCGGCGAGAACACGAAGAGCATCGGCCGGCCCGGCAATCTCTGCGAGGCCCTGGCCCTGCGCATCACCTATCTGGACAGCTTCGGCGCTTACCGGGAGGTCACGCTGCCTGTCGTCACCAGCACCGCCGCGTGGAGCGTGCTCAAGGGAGACGTCAGCACGACGCAGAACTATGCGGGCCTTGCCCAGCAGGGTGAGAGTCTCGCCTTCGTCGGCTCCCTCCCGGACTACGCGGAGACGGTACGGGTCTCCCCCATTCTCGGCGGAAGCGCGGCTGCCTCCGCCGCGGGCCTGCGCCTCGACCCCGACAGCGGCGGCGCGGCAGACCGAAGCAGACGGATCGCCGAGAGCGAAAACGACTGGGCCTCCATTCTCTGCATCGCCGTCTACGACGCCTCCCGCGGCGGGCTGCGCGCCGCGATCAAGGACGGCTTCCTGCGCTATGAATTCCCCTCGACGCCGGAGTACTATTACTGCGCGCCAGACGTGACAGGGCTTCGGATCGAAGCGGGCGGCACGGTGAACACCCTTGCCATGACGCCCTACTCCGGCGGCGGCATCACGCCTCGCGACGGGCGGGAGCTTTATCTGATTACCCTGACCACGGACGACGTCGAAATGGCCGGAACCAGATCGGAGATTTATCTTCGCCTGACTTATGAGGACCTCGACGGCGTCGAGACCGCGTCCCCGGAATTCCGCCTCCAGGAATATGCCAACCAGTATTACGGCTTCTGGCCCGGCTCCGAGGAGAATTTCGGCTACGTTTACGGCCTGTCCACCACCCCGGACGACACGGGCTTCCACGGGAACAGTCTCCACGTCGTTCTGCCCATTCAGGGCGTCCACCGCTTCCGCTCGGCCTCCATCCGCCTCGGAAACACCGGCGGCGTCGATGAATGGCAGATGCGGAATCTGACCATTCAAACCGTCGAGGAGCTCGGGGCGAGAAAGCTGGAATGGAAGCAGATTCGCGTCTCAAACGCCCCGGGACAGGAGGCGCTGAGCGATCGCCTCTTCAGCCGCACGGTGGCGGGTCAGCTTATCTTTGATCTCGCCCACGGCGGCGCGGTGGACCCCGCAAATCCGGTCCAGCCCTCCGGCACGACCTTTGAGCCCATTCTGATTCAGAACGGGGAGACCCAGGAGCTTGAGGTGGACACCGGGAACGTTCTGGAGCGAAAGGACGTGGACTGGGCCAGCCTTTGGTACAACATGACCATGGCCGACGCCATGCAGGACCTGGGCTTCCTGCGCAACCGCGGCCGCTATACCATTCAAGTGAAGGTCGCCAGCAACGTGAACAACGTGACGGGAGACGACGACAGCGGCTCCAAGAACCAGTTCTACTTCCAGCTGCTGTTTACGCAGGGCGGCAAGAGCGCTCTGGTTCTGGCCAACCAGCAGATGGAGGCCGACGGCTTCCGCGCCGGAACCGTGGAGACCTTCACGATCAATACCAGCCAGGCCTACGGCGACCTGGCGGCGGTGCGCGTCATCCCGGAGGACATCTCCTCCGACAGCGACAAGTACGACAAGCTGAAAATCGACAGCATCACCGTGGTTCAGGAGGGCAACGGCCAGGTTTCCCCGCTCTGGCGGGTGAACAACGTGGGCTGGATCGGCATCGACTACCGGGACGAGGGCGAATCCAGCTCCATCGGCGGCGTCAGCACCAGAAGCATCGAGGAGCTTTCGCACGACTACCTGGTGACGGAGAGCAGCTATGCGGTCAACGTCCAGTTTGCCATCAGCACCGGACAGTACAAAAACCGCATCGGCGAGACCACCGAGCAGTTCCAGGGCGAGCTCAGCGCGGAGATCGGCTACCGGGACCTGAACGGTACGGTCCGCACCACCGTCGTGGAGGACGTCGTGGAGCTGATGTACGCCTTCAACAACCGCCCCGCCCACTATGTGCAGATTCAGAGCAACGGCGTTTTCACCAACGGTCGGGCAACCAGCGACCCCGCCTATATGTTCCGTCCCAACCATACGGACCGCTTCGTGCTCCCGCTGGACGGACTGGAGCAGCTTCTCTACGTCAAGCTCTTCCCCAGAAGCTCCGTCAACTCCTGCTGGAACATCACGGAGCTCAGCGCCTCGCTGATTCGCGGCGAGGGACGCAGGATTCTGAACGTGGCGGGCGAGTTCGCCATGCGCTACGCGGACGAAGAGGAGCCGCAGCTGATTGCCGTCGGCAACAGCAGCGGCGAGCCGAAATACAGCAAACAGCTCTATATGACGGCCGTTTCCGACAGTTCCTCCCCCATCACCGTGAACTTCAGCTCCGAGAAGGTGGACGGAGGCGCCAGCGCCATCTCCAATCCCGCAACGGTGACGGAGCTTCCCGCCACCGGAGCGGACAGCTTCAACCTGGTGCTCTTCCCTGAGGGCAGCGGCGCCGCCCCCTCCGACTACAGTCTGACAGCCTCCATCCGTTATACCTCCACCTCGGATACGATTCTCCAGAACGCGGGCCGGATGGAAAAAGCGATTTGGGACGGCCAGCCCGTCTTCTACCTGGCGGGCCTGTCCGCGCCTCAGCTTCGCCAGCTCAACTCCGTCAGCGTCAAGGCCGACGCGCCGCAGGGCGTGTCCGTCTCCGGCGGCTATCTCCAGCGCGTCCGAAGCGGCTTTGCCGTGGAGAGCTATGAGCTCGGAGCCGCGGGCAATCTGGAGCGCGCGGTGCAGCTTCCCTTTGCGGACAGCGCGGTGTGGGACCAGGAGCTCTGCCTGCAGCTGGGTCCGGAAAGCTCCGCCATGCGCCTGAAGGAAGGGGTCAACGACGTGGCGGTATCCATCCACTACATGCCTGACGGGCCGCTGCAGCGGGAATTCCAGACCAGAAGGATGTTCCTCTCCCAAGCCGGCGTCGGCTCCATCCAGCCTGGGCAGATCATCAATCTGCATTTCAAGGAGGCGCACGTCGGGAAGATCACGGGGATCACGCTGATCCCCATCGGTCAGGCTGCCATTGAGCTCACCGGCGCATACGCGGTGACGCAGACGCCCACCGGCCCGGACGGCGAATTGGAGCCCAGCGGACGCTTCAGCTTCAAGAGCGAGCAAACCGGCGCGTCCGGACAGCTGCTCCGGCTCAACTGCTCCAACGAGACGATGCTCGGTCCCGGCAGCATCCACCTGCTGGAATTCGGCTTTGAGACGGCCGGCCTCGCTGAAAATGAGACCGGCAGCCTGGACAGGCCCGTCAGCCTGAGCTTCAGCTACTATGACAGCACCGGGAGACTGCAAAACCGGAGCTATGACGATATCCGGCCCTATATTCAGAACAGCGCGCACAGCTTCCTCACCGGGGAAACGACCTGGGTGCGGCTGATGGCCGAGGACGTACAGGAGGTCCGCGGCATGGAGCTGACCCTCAACTCCGTGGAGAGGCTGCCGCAGGCGATCTGGGCGCTGGACGCCGTCAGCGTCTGCCTGGACGGAACCGCCCAGCAGGTGCGGAAGCAGATCTCCAAAAACCTCAGCGAGGACGAGCCGCTTCGTCTGACCTTTGCCTCCATCTATCTGAGAACGGAGCTCTCCTATCCGCTGAATCACGACGGCACGGAAAGCTACTCCATGGCCCGGATGACGGTGACGGAAGGCCCTGTCAATCTGCTGCTGGGGTCCGGCGAGGGCATTTCCCTCCAGGTCTCCCCCGTCGGCACGGAGGAGGGCGTGGACGTGCAGCTTGTCAGTCTGGAGCCGGTCATCGGCGCCACAGGCCCGGCAAGCCTCGCCGCCGCCTACAACTATTCCGAAGTCTACCTGGCAGAGCTGTATGCGCGGGCCAGGGGAATCCTGACGGCGGAGCGCAGCACCCTGGAAGAAAAGCACGCCGCGGAACGGGTTGTCGGCCTGATCGATACCCTGCGGAATTCCGGAGGCGATCGCTACGTCTTCGAAAACGGCATCCGCTTCATCGCCCCGCGCAACTACACCGGTGCCAATCTCTATTACCGGATTATTCTCACCGCGAAGGAGAGCAGCGACGTCGTCCTGAATATCGATATCACGGTACGCTCCGAGACGGACGAGCTGCAGAACGCGGTCAGCGAGCTGGACGCCGCGGTCGTCCGCGGCGACCAGGAGCGGGCCAGACAGGACGCTGCCGCCGCGGCAACGGAGCCCTTCGAGCCGACGCCGCCCCCGACGGAGGCTCCCACGGAGCCCGAACCCCCGGCCGCTCCGATCACGGAGCCCACGCCGGAGCCTGTAACGGAAACCGAAGCGGCCACAGAGCCGTGACCGCTTCGGAAGCCCACGTCGGAAGCAAAAGGAAAGATTGGGTCTTGCTATGAAAGAGTTTTTTACAAAACGCCGTGTTCTGGTGATCATTGTGATCGTCCTGCTGCTCGCCATTCTGGCGCTGCTGCTTCTGCCCGGAGGCGCGCGAAAGGATCAGAGCTTCCGGGGCGGCGAGGACACGCCTTATCCCTACGAGTGGACGGAAAAGCAGGACGGAAGCATCCGCCTGTCCCTCAGCCGGCAGGTTCCGGAGGGCTTCGCCTGGCGCTTTGCCCAGGAAGAAGCCAGCGCGGTGCAGGTCAGCAGAGAGGAGCAGGCGGAGGGAAGCGTCTTCCGCGTGCAGCCTCTCCGCGCCGGGGACGCGCTGCTCCGCTTCGTCCTGGCGGACCAGCGCTTCCCCGAGGATTGCTGCTGCGAGCTGTTGCTGACGGCAGAGCTTCGCGCAGAGGACGATACGCTGATCGCTTCCGTATCCGGGAATCGTTCGGTCCTGACCGAAGCGGCCCTGCGGGGCGGCGAGGATTTCAACTGCCCGTACCGGCTTCGGACTGACGCGGAGGGCCGGCTCTCGGTCTTCCTCCTGGACGGCAGCGAGGCGCCGGACTGGCAGCTTTTCCAGCGAAACAGCGGGGACGTGCTGCGGCTGGCCCAGCGGAAGACGGAAAACGGCCTCCTGACGATGAGCTTCTACGGAAGCAGCGCCGGGACCTCCAGGCTGCTGTTGTATTCCGCCGCAAAGCGTCTGACGCTGGAGCTGACGCTCAGCTCCGACGCAGAAGGAAGCCTGACGGTACAGGCCCACAGCATGAGCGCGCACCCGGAATGGGAGGGCTTGGAGCCCGAGGAGCTGGAGGCTTACGTCGTTGCCGGAGAGATCCCCGTACCGGAAGGCGCGGAGAACCTGCGCTATGAGCGGCGGACCGTCGGGAAGCAGACGGAGGCCGCGGTGCTGCGCTTCCGCTATCTGGACGTGGACTGGACGGTGTACGTAACGGTGGGCTCGGAGGCAGAGGAGCCGCTTGTCCGGGAGTTTGCAAACGAAAATCTTCTGTCCCTGGCGGTCGGCGGCCACGTGATGCGCGCCTGCCTCCGGGAGGAGGAGGGGAGCGTCACAGCCTGGTGTACCGTGGGGGAACGCTGGTTCCTCTTCGAGGGCACGGGAGAGACGGACCTGGCCAGACTGCTGGATACAGCAAACAGCATGATCTCTGAGATCAAACCATAAAATTCTGCGTTTTCTGCTTGAGAAAGGAAGGAATACCATGAAAATGAAGCTGATCAATCGCGGAGATTCCGCGGATATCCAACTGATCGGCCGCTTGGACGTCAACGCCGCCCCGGACGCGGAACGCGCCATGCTGGATGCCGCAGCCAGATTCCATTCGGTCTGTCTGGACCTGGAGCACCTGGATTATATCTCCAGCGCCGGCCTTCGGGCGATCAAGAATTTTTACATCGCCATCCGAAAGAATGGCGGCACTTACAGCGTCAAGAACGTGAACAGGCCGATCATGGAGATCTTCGAGGCCACCGGATTTGTTCGTCTTCTCAAGCTGTAATGCGGAACGATAACGAAAGAGGCAGGTGGTCGCCTTGATGCAATTCCGCTCCGGAACAAGACCTCTTTCCTGGCTCCTGTCGCTGCTGCTCCTGTGCCTGATTCTGCCGTCTGCCGCCTCCGAAGCCCCTGCCGCGCAGAAGCGCGACGCGATTCTGTACAACGCGGACTACGGCATGCCGTTTTCGGAGGCCCTCTCCCTGGCACAGACGCCGGACGGCTTTGTCTACGTCGGCTGCTACGGCGGCTTGCTTCGCTATGACGGCAGGACCTTTGAGCGCCTCGACAATATCTTTACCGCGGAAGACCTGCTGGCAGATGCGGCAGGCCGGCTTTGGGTCGCTGCGGACGGCGCGTTCTGCTATGAAAACGGCAGCTTTCGCCGCTACACGACGGAAGACGGTCTGCCCTCCAACGCCGTTCGGGGACTTGCCGAGGACGCCCGGGGCTCCGTCTATTTTGCCACAGCCTCCGGACTGGCCTGGATGGATCCGGACGGGCGCTTCCATACCCTCGCGGACGCGCGGCTGGACAGCCTGCCCATCGCCGGCGTCTGCGCGGCCGAGCCTGAGACTGTGTACGGCTGCACGGACGGCGGGGCGGTCTTCCGGGTTCAAAACGGCGCGGTGACGGCCTTCCGTGACGGCAGCGAGCTGTCCGTTTTCGTAACCTGTCTGTATCCGGACGCCGCGCATCCCGGCAAGGTCTATCTCGGGACCGCGGAGGGAACGCTGCTCTACGGAGATCCGGCTGCTCCCCGCTCGGAGCTCCGCTCGATTGAAACGCCGGAGCTTGGAGAAATCCGCGCCATGCGCTTTGCGGACGGCGCGCTCTGGATCTGCGCGGAGAACGGGATCGCCTGGCTCGACGACTCCGGCGAAGCGCAGGCGCTGCGTCACATTCCCATGACGGGGGACGTCTGCGACGTGATCTGCGACCACGAGGGAAACCTCTGGTTTGCTTCCTCCAGACAGGGGGTTTTAAAGCTGTCCTCCGCCATTTTCTCCGATATCAGCGGAAGCGTAGACGGATTCGGCAGCCGGGTCGTCAATTCGACCTGGTACCGGGACGGTCTGCTCTACGTCGGAACCGATACCGGCCTGCTGGTGCTGGATGAAACCCTGCAGAAAACGCAGGCGCCTGTTTTGGAGCTGCTTGGTCAGGCGCGGGTTCGCGCCATCAAGGGCGACCGGCAGGGCAATATCTGGTTTTGCAGCTTTGACGCCAACGCGCTGGTCTGCCTGAAGCCTGACGGGGAGCTCCTGGTCTGGAACAAGGAGAACGGCCTTTTGTCCAACTACTGCCGCACGATCTATGAACGGCAGGACGGAACGCTGGCGCTCTCGGTCAGCGGCGGCGTGCAGATCTTTCAGGACTTTGAAATCGTCCGAACGATCGGCTCCTCGGACGGACTTGTGAATTCCACGGTGCTCTCCATCTGTGAGGACCGTGACGGGACCCTGTATCTCGGCACCAACGGCGACGGGGTCTACGTGGCGGACGACGACGGCGCGGCTCCCTTCCCCGGCTTCTGCGATCTCAGTTCCGGGGTCGTGCTGATGATTAAGGACGATCCCACCAGGGACCGGCTCTGGATTCTGACCAGCAACGCGGTGGCGGTCCTTCAGGACGGCGCGATTCGGACCGAAACCCGCTTCCCCATGGCGCATATCTACGACATTCTCTTTTCAGACGGCGGAGACCTTTGGCTGATGGCTGCCAACGCCGTCTTTGTCATTCCCAAAGACCAGGTGGATTCCCGGACGCCGGCGGCGGCCTATCTGTCATACGGCGCCTCCAGCGGCATCTCCCACATGACGACGCCGAACTCCAGAAACTGCGTTACCCCGGAGGGAATTGCCTACGTCGCCTGTACGGACGGCATTCTCTCTCTGGACGTCAATCGCATGCGAAACGACGCGGTGCGGCTTCGCTTTGCCGTCCCTTACGTTGAGATCGACGGGAAGAGAATCTTCCCCGACGAAACGGGGACGCTTACGGTCCCGGCGTCGGCAAAGCGCGTCACCCTGCACTGCTTCGCGCTGTCCTACGCCCAGGCCGACCCGGAGCTGTCCTATTGGCTGGAGGGCTTCGACGCGCATCCCTATCACACGGTTCGCAGCGCCCTCTCCCCTGTCAGTTATACCAACCTGCCCGGCGGACGCTATACCTTCCGCATGACGCAGGGCTCCGTAGCGGACCCGGAGGCGGGCTCTGTCTTTCAGCTCCGGCTGGTGAAGGAGCCGACGCTTCGGGAGAGCCCCTGGTTCTGGGTGCTGGCCGCGGCAGCGTTTCTGCTGCTGGCAGCCCTGCTGACCTGGTTCCTGCTGCACCATCAGGCGGTCAAGGCGGCCAGAAAACGGGAGAACGAACGCATCGCGAAGGAGCTTCAAACGGCTGCCACGCTGCAGGCGGAGCTTCTGCCGAACGTATTTCCGGCATTCCCGGAGCGAAACGACTTTGAGCTCTACGCCAGCATGGAGCCGGCGAAGGAGGTCGGAGGCGATTTCTACGATTACTTTCTGATTAACGAGGACCATCTGGTTCTGGTTATGGCGGACATCAGCGGAAAGGGTATCCCGGCGGCGCTGTTTATGATGCTGTCCCGCACGCTGCTGAAATCCGCCGCGCAGATGGGAATGCGGCCCTCGCAGGTCCTGCGGGAGGTCAACGCCCAGCTCTGCGAAAACAACAAAAACAATATGTTTGTCACGGTTTGGCTGGGGATTCTGGAGCTTTCCACCGGAAAGCTGGTCTACGCCGACGCCGGGCATGAACGGCCCTTCCTGTACCACGCGGGAAGCTGGCAGTGCCTGAAGAAGCACGACGGCGTGGCGCTGGCCCTCATGGAGCCGGACATGATCGAGCTGGAGGAGGATCCGCCCTTTGTGGATCAGGCTCTGACGCTGTCGCCGGGCGACGTGCTGCTGCAATACACGGACGGCGTTACGGAAGCCATCAACCAGAAGCAGGAGCTTTTCGGCCTGGAACGCCTGCAGCAAACGCTGGACCGCGCAGACCCAGCGCCGCAGCCGCTTCTGGGTGAGCTGCGTTCGGCCCTGAAGCTCTTTGCGGGCGCCGAGCCGCAGTTTGACGATATCACCATGCTGGCTGTCCGCTATTGGGGCGCCGACGGCAAAGGAGGGAGGGCATGAACGGAAATCGACTGCTTGACCGGCTGTTGGCGCTTCTGCTGGCCCTTCTCTGCTGGAGCTTCGCGGCCTTCCCCGCGTCGGCGGCCGAGGACGGCGACAGCTTCGAGGCGGAATACGCCGCTACCGTTTACGACTATTTCTCCGGTTTTCCCTATACCGAGGCCAACGTCATGGCGCAAACGCCGGACGGCTACCTGTATATCGGCAGCTACGGCGGCCTGACGCGCTTTGACGGGCAGCGCTTTGAGGTCGTTTCCGATATCTCCAGCGCGGTCTGCCTCTACGTGGACCGGCAGGGCCGCCTGTGGGTCGGCACCAACGAGATGGGCGCCGTCTGTCTGGAGCAAGGCGTTCTGACTGTCTACGGGCAGGCGGACGGCCTGCCCTCCGATTCGATCCGGGGTTTTTGGGAGGACCCGGACGGCGGCATCTATATTGCCACCGTCAGCGGGCTTGTGATGCTGGAGCGCACGGGCAGCGTGCTCCCCGTCCTGGACGACCGCCTGCGCAGCGTCTCCGTCACGATGCTCTCCGGCGATGGCGCCGGGACTGTCTACGGCGTCACTGTGGACGGAAACGCCTTCGCGCTGCGCGAGCGCAGCGTCGTCAACTGGTGGTCTGTGGAGGAGATCGGAGCCGACGTGGGCTGCGTCTATGCGGACCCGCTTCATGAAGGCCTGTTCTGGTGCGGAACCGAAGGCTCCGAGGTCCTGCGCTGTACGGCAGACCGGCCCGTTTCCGACTGGGAGCATTTCTCCATCCCCGGGGTCAGCGGCGTCAACTGTCTGCTGCTGGAAAGCGACAGGCTGTGGGTCTGCTGCGGCGACGGCATCGGCTGGCTGGACGCCGCGGGCAGCTTCTACCGCCTGGACCATATCCCGGTCAGAAGCGCTGTGGAGCATATTCTCCAGGATATGGAGGGGAATCTCTGGCTCTCCTCCTCCCGCCGCGGCGTGCTGAAGCTCTCTAAAAGCCGATTTACGGACGTCAACGTCCTCGCCGGACTCCGGGAGCCCTCCGTCAGCGCCGTTTGGGTGGAGGGCGAAACCGTCTGGCTGGGGACCGACACGGGCCTGAGAGCGCTTGATGAAGCAGGAAAAGCCCTGGAGCTGCCGCCCTGCCTCGACGCCCTGTCCGGCGTCTCGGTCAGAAGCGTTGTCGGGGACGGGAACGGCAGCCTGTGGATCTGCAGCGACAGCGAGCTTGGGCTTGCGCGATATGAGCCGAAGACCCGGCGGCTGAGCTGGCTCCGGGAAGCGGACGGCCTGCCGTCGAATCACGCGCGGGACGTGCTGGTGCTGGACGACGGAACGCTGCTGGTCAGTACGCCGGAGGCGCTCTGCCTCCTTCGCGGCGGAGCCGTATCGCGCTGCTGGGGGCAGGCGGACGGCCTCTGCGACAGCGAGATTCTCAGCATGTGTCAGGCGCCCGACGGCACGGTCCTGCTGGGCAGCAACGGCGACGGACTCTTCGTATTGGAACACGGCGCCCTTCTTCCCTTCTCCGCCTCGAGCGAGCTGCAGGGCGGCGTCATCCTGCGTCTGCTGCGGGATCTGCCCCGCCAGTGCGTCTGGATATTGAGCGGGAGCGGAGAGCTTGGCGTTCTGAAGGACGGAAGCATTCGCAGCCTGGACGGCCTGCTTCCGAACGCAAGCCATTCCGGCAGCCCCTTCTATGATCTGCTGCTGTATGAAGACGAGCTCTGGCTCCTCGGCGGCACGGGACTCTGCGCGGTTCGGGCGCAGCTGCTGTTGGACGGAAGCCCCCAGACGGGACGGTCCTATAACCGAGGCAACGGCCTTCCCCACGTCAGCGCGCCCCATTCCAGGAGCTTTGTCACGGCGGATGGCACCGCATGGCTCAGCGGCAGCGACGGACTGACGCGCATGTCGTTTGCAGACGCGGAAGGGCCGAAACGCATCCCGATGTTTGCGATTCCCTGGGTGGAGATCGACGAAACGCGGCTCCTGCCGCCCGCCGGTGAGAGTCTGGAGCTGGCTTCCGACAATCAGCGGCTGCGCATCCACGCCGCCGCCATCACCTTTGCGCTGGAGGACCCGGAGCTGGTATACCGGCTGGAGGGCTACGAGGACGCCTGGACCCACGCCACCGCCGCCACGCTCACCGACGTCGTCTACACGAATCTGCCCGGCGGCGACTACGTATTCCGCTTCGGTTCTCCCGGAGGAGAAGCCGGGGAGCTGCAGGCGGAGTTTGCGCTTCGGATTCATAAGGAGCTGGCCTTCTATGAGCATCCGACCGTGTGGATTCTCGGTCTTCTGATTCTCCTCCTGCTCGTGGCGGCGCTGATCTGGCTGCTCCTGCGCCGCCAGCGGAAGTCCCTGGCGCGAAAGCATGAGGAGGCGCGGATCAACAACGAACTGAGCATGGCGGCAAAGATTCAGATGGATATGCTCCCCGACGATTCCACGGCCGTATCCGGACGGGAGGAGTTCGAGATTGAGGCCATGATGCACCCCGCAAAGGAAGTTGGCGGAGATTTCTACGACTTCTTTCTTGTGGACGAGGATCACCTGGCCGTGGCTGTGGCGGACGTCAGCGGGAAGGGCGTTCCGGCCGCGCTGTTTATGATTATCTCCATGGCGCTGCTGAAAAGCGAGACCAAGGTTCGTCTCAGTCCCGCCCGCGTCCTGGAGGCGGTCAACGCCAAGCTCTCCGAGAACAATCCAAACAATATGTTCGTCACGGTCTGGCTCGGCGTGCTGGAGCTCTCCACAGGATTGTTGACCTGGGCGGACGGTGGTCACGAAAAGCCCCTGCTTTATCACAACGGAACCTGGGACTACCTGGAAAAACACAACGGCGTTGCGGTCGCCCTGATGGAGCCTGAGCTGCTGGAGCTGGAAGAGGACCCGCCCTTCGTCGATCAGGAGATCTGCCTGAAGCCCGGAGACCTCATCTTCCAATACACCGACGGCGTTCCGGAAGCGACGAATGCAAACGACCAGCTCTTCGGCGCCGAACGCCTTCTGGAGGCGCTGCGGGACAGCTCCGCCGCACAGCCCAAGGCCGTGCTCAAGCAGGTCAAAGCCTGCGTGGACGGCTTCGTCGGAACAGAGCTGCAATTTGACGATATCACCATGCTGGCCCTGGAATACCGCGGCCGCTGAACAAGCCGCCTCTTCCGGACTCTGTTCCGGGCGCTTTTCGTCCTTTTTCCAGAACGCCTCCGGGATCTTCTGTCAGACAGAATTTCCCGGAGGCGTTTTGCAGAAAAACGAATCGGTGCGAAAAACCTTGTAATCGAACACAAAATATGCTATTCTCTGTATAGAAGACAACAAAGCTTGCCTGCGCTCAGCACGGGCGTCGGGCGGGAAGGAGGCTGCCGTGAGCAAATGGAAGCAGCGGGCCGGAAGGCTGGCCCAGAGCGTCATCGACCGGGTCATGGGTAACGGGCTCATGCAGGAGGAGAACGGAGGCGCCGGAGAACGTGAGGTAAACGCAAAGCTTGTGCCCCTGCTGCGGCAGGCCGGGGCGGAGAGCTGCGTTCTGCTGAAAAACAACGGCGTTCTGCCGTTGAAGCCGACGGAGGAGGTCGCGGTGTTTGGCCGCTGTCAGCTGGACTGGTTCTACGTGGGCTACGGCAGCGGCGGAGACGTGCGGGCTCCGTATTACGTCAACCTGATAGACGGACTCCGGAACGCCGGCGTCCGCCTCAACGAGGGCCTGCTGGAGGCCTATCGGCGCTGGACCGGCTCCGAGGAGCACAAGGCCGACCACGGTTGGTGGGGGCACTGGCCCATGAACTACCCCGAAATGCCTCTGACGGCGGAGCTGGTAGGCTCCGCCTCCCGCACGGCGCGGACGGCGCTGGTGGTCCTGGGCCGGGCCGCGGGCGAGGATCGGGAGAATCAGCTGGAGCAAGGCAGCTACTACCTGACCGACGAGGAAACCGACATGCTCCGCCGGGTCACGGCGGCCTTTCAGCAGGTGGTGGTCCTGCTCAACGTGGGCAATCTGATCGATATGAGCTGGACGGAGGTCTTTGACGACCGGATCTCCGCCCTGCTGATGGTCTGGCAGTGCGGCATGGAGAGCGGCAACGCTGCCGCGGACGTGCTGACGGGAAAGCAGAGCCCCAGCGGCAAGCTGGCGGACAGCATCGCCCGCCGCTGGATCGACTATCCCAGCAGCGCGAACTTCGGCGGCGAGCAGTTCAACAACTACGCCGAGGGCGTCTTTGTGGGCTATCGCCACTTCCTCACCCGAGCGCCGGAGCGGCTGCTCTATCCCTTCGGCTTCGGTCTCAGCTACACCAGCTTTTCTGTGAAGCCCCTGGAGCTGCGGGTGGAGGAAAGCTTTGCCGAGCTCCGGGTGGAGATTGCGAACACGGGAGTCCGTCCGGGCAAGGAGGTGGCCCAGCTCTGGTGCGCGCCGCCGCGGGCGGGGCTGCAGAAGCCGGCCCGGGTACTCTGCGCCTTCGCGAAGACCCGCGAGCTGGCTCCCGGCCAGCGCGAGACCCTGACGCTGCGCTGTGAGAGCAAGAGCTACGCCTCCTTCGATCCGAAGCTCCACGCGTTCGTCCTGGACCCCGGCGAGTATGCCTTCACGCTCAACGATGTCCCGGCAGGCAAGCTTCGGCTGCGAAAGCGCTGGATCCTGGAGCGCTGCGCGCCCCTTTGCCGTCCCGGCGAGCGTCTGCGCAAGCGCATTCTGGACCGGCTGCCCCGGGAGGTCCCCCAGGGCCAGGATCTGGGTCTGCGCTGGAGCGACGTGGAGCAGAAGCGCTGTTCCCTGGGCGCCTTCCTCGACCAGCTGACGGACCGGGAGCTGGAGGCTCTGTGTCGGGGCGAGGGCATGATGAACTCCCGCCTCGGCGTCCCCGGCAACGCCGGGGTCTTCGGCGGGGTGATCCCCTCCCTGCGGGAGAAGGGCGTCCGCCCCATCGTCACCTCCGACGGCCCCGCGGGCCTGCGACTGCAAAAGACCGCCTCTCTGCTGCCCTGCGGCACGGCCCTGGCCTGCAGCTTCAACACGGAGCTGGTGGAGGCTGTCTACGCCGGGGTCAGCGAGGAGATGAGCCGCTGCCGGGTGGACGTGCTGCTGGCGCCCGGCATGAACCTTCACCGGAACCCCCTCTGCGGGCGCAACTTTGAGTACTATTCCGAGGACCCCCTGCTCTCCGGCAAGATGGCTGCCGCAGCGGTCCGGGGGATCCAGCGCCAGGGCCACGCGGCCTGCCCCAAGCACTTCGCCTGCAACAACCAGGAGACGAAGCGCAGCACCAACGACTCCCGCGTCTCCGAGCGGGCTCTGCGGGAGATCTATCTGCGGAGCTTTGAAATCTGCGTCCGGGAGGGAAAGCCCAAGGCCCTGATGACCAGCTACAACAAGATCAACGGCGTCTGGAGCCATTACAACTACGACCTGGTCACCACGATTCTGCGGGGCGACTGGGGCTTTGACGGCGCGGTGCTCACCGACTGGTGGATGCGCCGGGCCCGGAGCCCGGAGTTCCCGCGGATTCGGGACAACGCCTACCGGGTCCGCGCCCAGGTGGACGTGCTGATGCCCGGCGACATGGGCCATACGGCCCGGCGCTACCGCCCGGACGCCAGCCTGCTGGAAAGCCTGGGCAAGGACGGCGGCATCACCCGCGCCGAGCTCCGCCGCAGCGCAAAGAACGTCCTGCGGCTTCTCCTGCGGCTCTCCTGAGCGTGCGATCCGTCCCCCTCCCCGCACAGGACAGCCTCCGGCCTCCGCCTGCGGGCCGGATCAGAAAATGATACAAAGCGGTTCCGGAAAGGACCTGCGGGCTTCCCCGCCCTGTCCTCCGCCGGAACCGCTTTGCCCTTCTTTTCCATCAGAGCACCGGTTTCATGCATGGTATAGAAAAAGCCCGGAAATCTTGCATTTCCGGGCTTTTTTGAGTGTCTTTGACTTGAGATCAGCGCTTGCTGAACTGTCGGGCGGTTCAGAAAACATGCCGGGGCCATGTTTTCCCGAACGACCGCAGCGGCTGTGCCGCGAGGACGCCGCAGTGCGACAAGAGATTTATCTCTTGGAGAACTGTCGGGCGGAACAGAAAACATGCCGGGGGCATGTTTTCCCGCGCGACCGCAGCGGCTATGCCGCGAGGATGCCGCATTGCGACAAGAGAATTATCTCTTGGAGAACTGTCGGGCGGAACAGAAAACATGCCGGGGGCATGTTTTCCCGCGCGACCGCAGCGGCTGTGCCGCGAGGATGCCGCAGTGCGACAAGAGATTTATCTCTTGGAGAACTGAGGCGCACGACGGGCGGCCTTCAGACCGTACTTCTGAAAGTTTCAGGCTCCAAAATCCTTTATTTATCAAGGTTTTTAAGGGTTATGCCATTGGGTTGTCCCTTAGGTTGTCCCCGTGAAGCTCCAGTTCTCGTATGGTGCTTGTTTCCCTTGGGTTTTTATAATA
>JAFWTG010000061.1 GCA_017519005.1 Oscillospiraceae bacterium
ATCCTGCGGTACCAATCCCTCAAGGTCTGTAAATACAAACTGCTCTCGTTCATTCCTGCGCCACTCTTCCATGCAAAACACCCCCGTTTCCTCCATTATACAGGAAACAAGGGCGTTTGTACAGTTTTTTGACACTCTGAGAAAAAACAGCTCACGAGTGAGCTGTTTTTTCTTGATTTCCGGCCGGCTTTGTTGCCGGCCGCGGCGCATTATTGGCCCAGCACCCTCCAGAGGAAGGTCACGGCCTCGGCGCGGGTGCAGGTCTGATCGGGACCGAATTGTCCGTCGCCGACGCCGCCGGTGACGGCGTTCTCCACGGCCCAGAGCACGGCCGTCAGATACCAGTCGCCCGGCTGCACGTCGGTGAAGGGGCTTTCGCTCAGCTCAGGCTGCGGCTTGCCCATAGCGCTCCAGAGCATGGTCATGATCTCGGCGCGGCTGCAGTCCCGGTTGGGGCTGAAGGTGTCCGGCCCCGTTCCGGCGCTGACCCCCGTCTCCCAGGCCCAGGCGGCGGGGATGGCGTAGTAAGCGCTTTCCGGGACGTCGCAGAAGGGCAGGTTCTCCAGGTCGGCCTCCGGGGAACCCATGGCCCGCCACAGGAAGGTCACGATCTGCGCCCGGGTGCAGGTCAGATCGGGGGAGAAGGTGTTCGCAGACGTACCGGCAGTGACGCCGTTCTCCAGCGCCCAATATACCGCGTCATAGTAGTACAGGCTCTCGTCGGCCACGTCGGTAAAGAAGGGCTCCGCGGGGCCCTCCCCCGGAAGCCGACGCAGCACCAAATCGTCGAAGGTTCCCCAGCCGCCCGCGCCGTAGGCGATGTGCGCGCCGACGGTGACGGAGCTCTCCTGGGTCACGGTGAAGCGCAGCTCCGGATGCTGCCAGACGGACCAGCCCGCCAGAGCAAAGTCCTCGGTCTGGGTCTCCCCTGCCAGACTCACGTAGATATACTGCTCCGTGCCGCCCTTGGCGTCGCCCTGGGTATAGAGGGAGAAGCTGTATTCGCCGGGCTGGAGCGTCAGAGTCTGGGAGAAGTCCAGAACGCTGGCGTTGGAATTGTAGAAGTGCAGGCAGCGGCTTCCGCCGTGGGGGGTGTCGGTGGACCAGTCGTGATTGCCGGTGAAGGAATACATGCTCAGATCCGAGCTCTCGAAGTCGAAGTTCAGCAGGAGGTTGGGATGCTTGACGGTGACCGTGGCGGTGGTTTCCGCCGTCCCGAGGCCGAAGCTCAGGGTCACGGTGCCGCGGACCGTGTAGACGCCGGGGGTATTGACGTCCACGGCGGCCAGGTCGTCGGCGTCCCATTCCACGGGTTCTGCAATGGTGCCGTCCAGGTTGTAGGTCACCTGGACAGTATCCGGAAGGGTGAGGCTGTCCCCGAGGTTCAGCTCCAGCTCCACGGTCTCGATGGACTCCATCTCTTTGCCGAAGAGCTCCTCGGTGCCGTACATCATGTAGTACCAGGTCCAGAGGGAGTCCAGAGCCTGGCCGTGGAAGTCGAACATGGCCTGGTTATCCACGGCAGAGCCGCCGTACCACTGGGCCGCGTCGGCCTGGTACTCGCCCGCGAAGGAGGAGGCCCAGCCGCAGCCGTACTGCTCCCAGGCGTCCTGGTTGGCGGCCAGGATGCCCTGATCCAGATTTCCGTCGTCGTCATAGGCGTACTGGACCGGGATCCAGGCGTTCTCCCAGTAGAAGACGCCCAGGCCCTTCTCGCCCACAGCCTTAACGGCCTGGGCGGCGGCCACCAGCTCGTCGGCCTGCCCCTGCTGGGTGAAGGCGTAGGGCATATTCGTGCTGTTGCCGGAGGGGCTGACGGTGTTGTCCCAGCCGTCGCCGTCGGCCAGTGTCCAGGCCCAGGAGGTCTCGGCCACCAGGACCTGCTTGTCGTAGGCGTCGGCCACGTATTGCAGCACGTTGGTCAGGTTTTCGGTGGTTCCGTGCCAGTAGGGATACCAGGAGGTGGCGAAGACGTCGTAGTCCACGCCGTACTGGTTCAGCTTGTCCGCGAAGCCCTTGAAGTTGGAGCTCTTCTCGGGGTTGGTGAAGTGGATGGTCACCTTGGTATCCTCCATCCGCTCCTCGTCCAGCCTGCGGACGGCCCGGGCTCCGGCGGCGAAGAGCTGCGCCATATTGGACCAGTTGGTCTCGCCGCAGATGCCGGAGGTGGTCTCGTTGCCGATCTGGACCATGTCCACCATATAGCCCTCGGAGGACCACTGCTTGATGGTCTTCAGGCTGTTGTAGGTGTATTCCTCCACGGCGTCCACTTTCTCCGCCAGGCTGTAGCCCGCCCAGGCCTTGGGGGCCTGCTGCTTGCCGGGGTCGGCCCAGAAATCGGAGTAATGGAAGTCGATCAGAACCCGCAGGCCCACGTCGGTGGCGAGCCGCGCAAGGTATTTGGCGGTGTCCAGGTCGTTGTTGCCGCCGCCGTAGCCGCGGCCCTGGGCGTCGAAGGGATCCACCCAGACGCGGATGCGGACGTAGTTGAAGCCCGCGTGGAACAGGAGCTGGAAGAACTCCATGTCGTCCAGCGGATTGCCCTCGTAGTCGTAGAACTGGGCGCCCGCATTCACCAGCGACTGATAGGAGGAGATGTCCGCGCCGCGGACGAATTCATAGTCCTCCACACCGGGCACCTTGGGCACGACCAGGGTGGGGTCGTGGGGGAAGTGCTCGGGATAGTAGTCGCCGTCGCCAAAGAGCTGCAGGTTGTCGAAGTGCCCCCAGTAGCCCGCCGGGACGGTGCCGCTGAGCTCAAACTTCACCCAGCGGGGCTGGGCCAGGGTAAAGGTATCGGTGCGGTGGGCTTCCCACTGGTCGTAGCCGTGGGTCTCCAGCTCGCCGGAATCATAGAGCAGGATCTCGGCGTCCCGCAGCGGAGCGCCTCCCTCGGGCTGCGCGCCCAGGGAGCTCACCAGCGCGTGGAGACCGCTGAGGCCCTCCTTGCCCTCCAGATCATAGCTCAGCTCGTAGCTGCCGGGGAGCAGGTGCATCAGATAGGAGGCGCTGGCCTGGCTGTCCTCCTCGTCGCTGATCCACAGGGGCAGGCAGTAGCTGCTGTTGACCCCGGAGCCGCTGTTCCAGCCGGGATCGGAGAAGCCCTGGATATTCCAGTTGCTGCCGCCATAGTCGAAGTTGCCGTCGTCGGTGGCCAGGGGCGGCAAGGCGTCGTTGAGTTGGCCGTAGCCGAAGAGCCGGAGATTGTCGATGTGATACCACTCGCCGCTCGAGAGACCGCCGTCGATCTCGATCCGGAGGATCCCGCTTTTGTCCACGGTGAACTCAGGCGTCATAAAGGTGAACCATTCATCCGTTCCGCGGGTCGGGATCGGATCGGATTCGTATACGCAGCTCTCCGACGCACTAAATGCAACCAGGTGACCGATCTCGCCGCCGGCGCTGCCCTCGATATCGAAAGCGAGCCGGTAGCTTCCGCTCTTCAGATTCACGGGATAGCGGACGACGAAGGAGCTGCTGGCTCTCAGGTCCAGAACGTAGCTGTTGTTGACGCTGTCGCCGCTGTTCTGAATGACCTGGGAATTTCCGAAGACGTCGAGCTTCCAATAGCTGCCGTCGCCGTACTCGAAATCGCTGTTGGGCAGCAGGATCTCCGGCAGTTCGATGTCGCCGGTGCCATAAAGGGCCAGGTTGTCCAGATGGCCCCAGTAGCCCGCCGGGGTGACGCCGTGCAGGGAGAAGGTGACGAGGCTTGTCTCCTCCACGTGGAACTGGCCCGTGCTGAAGGCCTGCCAGTCGTCCCAGCCCGCGGTGACCACGGGCCCTCCGTCCAAAAGCTCCGAAGTCCCGTCGCTGACCGTATACCGCAGATTGCTGTCCATGGCCGCGCCGTCCATCATGAAGTCGAAGCGGTAATTGCCTTCGGTGAGCAAAACGCTGTAATTCGCGGCGATCTGCGCCGGCTCGTCGTCGCTGACCCAGAGATCCAGCACCTGGGAGGCGTTTTGGGCCGAGCTGGAGTTGTCCAGAATCTCGCCGGGCAGGCCATAGAGCTTCCAGTACTCGGTTCCGTTCACAAAGTCGCTGTTCGGAAGGGCGATATTCCGCATCTGGGTCCCCTGCCCGACGATGCCGCCGGTGCCGTAGAGCCGGAGATTGTCCAGCTTCGCCCAGTAGCCCGCGTCCATCTCGATCGTCAGCATGAAATCGAGGGTCGTGTTCTCCTCCAGGCGGATGATCCCCGTCTCGTAGGTCTTCCAGGAATCCCAGCCCTCGGTGTAGAGGTAGTTGGACTCATAGTAATTGATCCCGTCGCTGTCCAGGCCGGCCTGCATGTAGCCGCCGCCGTCCTTGCCCTCGATGTCAAAGCTGAATTTGTAGCTGCCCGGCCTCAGCCTGACCCGGTAGGAAACCAGGGAGGAATAGTCGCTGCTGTCGCTCTTCCAGAGGTTCAGCACGTAGGAGCCGTTGACGGCGGAGCCCGCGTTGAGCTGGACGCTGCTGTCGTCGTAGTCGGCGCCAAGAAGCCAGTGGGAGCCGTCGCCGCTTTCAAAGTCGCCGTTGGGCAGCTCGATCTCAGGCATCTCAACGTAGGCTGCGCCGGTGCCGTACAGGGAGAGGTTGTCCAGGTGGCCCCAATAGCCCTGGGGACCGGTGCCGTGGAGCGCGAAGGTGACGCTGGCGCGTTCGGTGATCTCAAAAATCTCCGTCTCGTACCAGGCCCATTGATCCCAGCCCGTGGTGACGATGGGACCGGCCTGGTTGAGAATCTCCCCGCCGCTGGACACCGTGTAGTAGAGCTGACTGTCGGCGTCCATGCCGTCCATCTGGAAGCTGAACCGGTAATACCCCGGGGTCAGGGTCACGGTGTAGCCCGCGAAGATTTCCACCGTCTCGTCGTCGCTGGCCCAGAGGTTCAGCACGGCGGAAGCGTTTACCGTGGAAGTTTCGTTTTCGATGACCTCGCCGGGGAGGCCCGCCAGAGTCCAAAACTCTGTTCCGTTCTCAAAGCTGCCGTTTTCCAGATCGATCCATTCCAGGTCGTCGGCGTCCACGGCGCCGGCCGCCGGAAGCACGCCGACCAGCATGGCAAGGGCGACGGTCAACGCAAGCAAACGTCTGATCGGACTTCTCATGTTAGTTCCTCCTTTGAATTTAGATTCAGGTCTGCGGAGTCCGCAAAGCTCTGTAGGTCCATTATAGCAGGAAATTTCCTGCGCTTCAAGTCTTGGGGACAAAAAAGACGCGGCTTGTCGGCCGCGTCCGGCAACTCTTCCGCCCTTGCAAAACGCTGCGGTTTTGCGCCGAGCGATAAGGTCCTTTTCGATGGACTTGATCCGCCGACCGGCGCGCGGATATTCAAATTCAGCCTTCTCGCAGAGCTTTTCCGGATCGCGAAGCGTCTGCAGGGAGCGCGGCGAAGCGGCGTTTCTCTTTGTTGACAAGGAGGCGAAAATGTGGTAGTGTAAATAATACAGAGCTTGTGTCGTCGATGCAAGCGGGAAAACCGAAAAAGCCGGAATTTCTCATCGTTTTTGTAATGAATTCGTACGCCGCTGCGTGTATAATGGATGTAGGAAGACCGGTAAACAAGCAAAGCGCCGTCTGCCAAACAGTTTTCGAAACAAGAAGAAATACACGCCGGGAGATGGGAAGCATCCTTCGCCGTCTCGCGCAAAGCATGAAAGGGAGGACTGCCACGTGGATAAATTGTTGGAGCAGCAATTGCAGGATTTGATCAGCCCATATACCGAACGCAGTGAAAACAAGCAGCTGACGGCTGAATACGTGCAGGCTCAGAAAGAGCAATGCATTCAATTGCTCACAATGAGAATGCTGGCTTTGAATCGAAGCTCTGACGAATACAGGGAGTACGATTTCCTCACAAGATGTCTCCTGAACGGCTGGCTCGTTTCCGATATCAAAACGCTCAGCACCTTATATGAGAACGTGCAGAAGTTTCCTGTGGAGCAAGGCCATCGGCGCATCGGCGAAGCGGTGCTGGACCAATTCAGGTTCACAAAAGCGGATACGCTGACAAAGAGAGTCGCGCTGTATGACGTCGGCCGCCAATTGATGTATCGCATCAGCCCCAATGAATACCGAACGTTTCTGAAGAGTTTTGACCAGAGGACCGTTTTCCCGGCGGAGTTCCCGAACGACAAGGATTTCAAAATCGTCAGCCGGTCGGCGAAACCTGAGGATGGCGTCGTATTCAGCACGTTCGCTTCTTCCACGGATAACCCGGAGCTGTACAAAAGGCTGCAGGAATTGAACCGCACGCAGGACAATTACGTGATGCAGGAGCTCACCGATCAGGAGCGGCAGGCCGAAAAGAACGCTCCGGCCAATTTATCCTTCGGGCACAGGTATATCGGCGGCATCAAGGAAAAGGCCAGCGACTCCATTCGAACGGCGCTCGGGGAAGCCGTCTACGACGAAATCTGGGAAATGAGCAGAGGCAGCGTCCAGGAGCGAAGGGTTCCGCTGCATCACTCTGTGGGAACGAAATACCAAAAACAAGGTCACCACGTCCTGTCAATGGAATTTGCCGGTTCCAACGGAACTGAGCCCTTGAAGCTGCATAAGCTCAATAAAAATCTCAAAGGCGATCTGGAAACCATGTCGGCGGACAAGGTCAACGAGATATACGGTGAAGCTGCCAACGTCGCCAACAGCAATACCAAGCTGAAATTCGTCCGGAAAAAAGAACGGACGATCGATGGCCCCAATGGAGAAAAGGCTCAGAAAATCCGCTACAACTTTGCCGGCGTCTCTCCCGGTTTCTTATTTGGGCTCCTCAACTTTGGAAAATACAGTGTCCAAAGCTCCCGCGAAAACGCCCGCTTCTATACCGAGCAATTCCTCAAGTCGCACTTTGAGCAGTGGCTGAAGGACATCAAAGCCGGCAAAACGCCGACGCCCGTCCACATTGAGCTCTCCGGACACAGCCGCGGCGCCGTCACGGCCGGCATGACTGCCGTGGCCATTGACAAATGGGTCACGAAGTACCTCAGTCAGCATCCCGAAATGGCAGGCTTCAAAAAGTACATCAACTATGACCTCATCCTTCGCGACCCGGTCCCGGGGCTCGGCACCTCTACGGTTCTCGGAGACTGCGATCTGCGGGGAATCCCAAACATGAACTGCACGGTGCTCTGCTCCATGGGCATTCAGACCACTGAGATTCTTTTCCCGATGCAGCACGTCCGGGGCTCGAAAAAAATCATTCTGAACATGGAAGACCACCAGATGGACGTCGCCAAAACGGACAATTCGCAGGAAGGAATCGTCGGCAACAGCACCACCTCCGCCAGCGGTCACATGACCGGTTATTTTGACGCCGAGACCGGCGAGCTGCACCGCGGAAGCGGCCTCAGCGAGCTGCCGGACGGGGTCTACGTTGCGGACGAAAAATACCGCCTCATCAGGGTGACCAGCTACAGCCAGCTCCTGACGCTGCATAAAACAGTCTTTCGAAACAGCATTCCCCAGCCGGCCCGCATCAGAAGAATCCACAAAATGGTCCGTGACTGGTTCTGCGAGAACGAGCTGGACATGAGCTTCCCGGATGAACAGACCCGCAAGGCCGAGGAAGGCAAAGCCAAGGGCATCCGGGACAGAATTCTGGCCTCCGGCGCCACACGCCTTGACCCCGTCAAGGCGGAAATCCAACGGCTGAAGAAGCTGGAGCAGAAGCCGAACGTCACAAAGGAAGAGCGCATCCAGCAGAACTACCGACTCATCAGCGCCTGCAGAACCTATATGAAGAATACGAGCCTGCCGCCCAGCGGCGAGAGCGCCCGCAAGGTCGGCATGGTGGGCGACGTGCTGAGCTATGCCATGCGGGAAAACAATCTCTTCGCCAAGGAGCTCAAGCTCTACCGCGACGACAACCCCAAAAACGTACTGGACGAGAAAATCCAGAATTTCCGGGACCGTCTGGAACACAAGGAGGGTTATCTCCAGAGAAAGTGCGACCTGGAATCCAAGCGGCTTGCGCAGGTGAACGGCGTTCAGCAGCTGGTCAACGACACCAAAAACTACTGCCAGCAGAAGCTCAGACTGATCGGCGAGGGATACCGTTGGAGCAAGAAGACCCTGCCGATCAAACAAATGCTGGAGGAGGGAGCGGCGCTCGACGACCGGGAAAATCTGCGGGAACTGAAGGATTACTACAAGCGGCTCAACGCGCTGCCCGGAAAGGAAAGCTTCCAGGATCTCAACCGTCTTGCAGCCGAGAAATCCACCCAGCTGGCTGATTTATCCAAGAGCATCGTGGAGGCAGAGACGCCAATCAAGGTGATCGCGGATAAGCACCAGGCCGACGTGCGCTATCTGCAGCAGCGAAATCAGGAGCTGCAGCAGGCTATGGACGACGCGCCGGAGCTTGCGTTCAACGCGCCGGCCCCTCAGCCCAAACCGAACGCGCCCGCACCCGGGATTTCCAATTCCTGATCAACAGACGTCCCGCTCCGGACAGGTCTCCGGAGCGGGACGTATTTTGCGGTGAATTCCATCAGAAGAGAAAAGAAGCACAGGGAACGCTCCCCTATGGATTTGAGCGTTCCCTGTGCTTGATTTATTATGTTTTTCGCCGGTGATTACTGTGCGATGAGCTCGATCACGACGTTCTTGAGCTCTCCGTCGACGGTCACGGTGTTCAGCCTAATTCTGATGCAGAAGTCTCCGTCCACCGTCTTGCCAAAGGCGGCCTTGATGCTCTCGTCGGAATATTCGGCGGAGCTCAGCGATACGGGCGTGAGCGAAGCGGCGTCGATCTCAAAGGTGCCGGTGAATTCGCCGACGGCCTTCTTGTCGAGGTCATAGTCCGCGTCCAGATACTTCGCCTGACCGGCGCCGACGTTCAGCGTAAAGGTCTTGTCTTCCTTCAGAACGAGGGTGATCTCATTGCCCAGCGTTCCGTCAGCCTTCTTGAAGCCGCCCTTGTAGGTGGCGCCGTAGAGGTTCTCCGGCGCAAAGGTCACGTTGAAAATGTTGAACTGCGCGGGGTTCGTCTTCAGGAAGATGCTGACAGAGACTTGACCGTAGCCCTTGCGGGTCAGGACGCCGTTCTCATCGACGGACGCGACGCTGTCGTCGCTGGCGATCGTGTAGCCGAGCTCGCTGGCCTGATGGTCGCCCTTCAGCTCAATCACGGACTTCACGTCAAAGCTGTCCTCTCCGACGACGAGCCGCGCCTGCTCCTTCATGGTGATCGGGAGAACCAGATCCTCCAGATTAAGCTGCTCGGTGCTTTCGGTCTGCCCGGCTTCCGCTTCGGACGGATTTTCGGTCGGTTTCTTCTCTTCAGCGCAGGCGCACAGGGTCAGAAGCATGAGCGCCGCAAGGATAAAGATGACGATGCGTTTCATAGTAACACTCCTTTTAGAATTATGTAAGGAAAATCGCGGCATTATTCTATCATGCGTGAATGTTAAAGTCAAGTTGTCGCCCTGTATTTTCTTGGGGAACCCTGTAGCGTTATAAATGACGCTCTCATGGAATGCGCTCTTGTTCTCCGTTGGCCTGGAGCGGCTGTTGGACGGGCTGTTGGGGCCGGTTGGCCGCCGGAGCCGCCGCCAGATCCTGCTTGGCCAGCTCCCGGATGAACTGGTCGCCCAGGGCGCGCCCGCTGCTTCCGGCGGCCAGGGCCCGAAGCTCGTCGTTGGGCAGGGCGGCCAGCTTCCGGAAGGCGGGCGTCTCCATGATTTTCCGCATCTGCCGTTGCATGCTGGTCTCGCTCAACGCCTTGCGGATGCCGTCGCTTGTCTTTTGAGAGACCCCGATCCGGGTCAGACCGTTGAGACAGAGGACCTTCGCCGTCTGCTCCCGCAGGTCCCGGCCGTCCTTGCCGCTGAGCCCCGCCTGCGCCTCCCGCAGCTCCTCCTGCACCATATACATGGGCTTTTCCCGCATCTCCGCCGCATTTTAACACGCCGAGCGAACAAAATCATTACAATTCAGCCCTGCCAGTTGAATCATAAAAGAAAAGCGCTGCAGCTCAAATACTGCAGCGTGATTCTTTGTGGTGACCCGTACCGGATTCGAACCGATGTTAAAGGCGTGAGAGGCCTCTGTCTTAACCACTTGACCAACGGGCCATATAAGCGCCGAGGCGTCGGCGCTGTTTGGTCCGCCCTCAGGGACTCGAACCCGGGACCCACTGATTAAGAGTCAGTTGCTCTACCAACTGAGCTAAGGGCGGATGTTTCCATTGTATCCTGAAAACTGAACACAGCTTCCGCAATCACGTTTTCCAAAGGTCTTTGAGCCTGCATTGTTTAGGTCAAGCCCTCGGCATATTAGTATCGGTCAGCTCCACACGTTGCCGTGCTTCCACC
>JAFWTG010000062.1 GCA_017519005.1 Oscillospiraceae bacterium
CGACCTTGTGCTTGCCGCGGAGCAGGTTGGCGGCGATGACGGCGGTGCGGCCCATGGGCTTGCCGGCGGCGTCAATGACGTACCACTTGCGTTCCACAGTCTCTTTCTTTGCCATAGTAGTGGACATGATGTTTCCTCCGTAATATATCACATTTGATTTGACAAATTCACGCTGCGCGGGTACAATAAGCTCAACCGCGCTCGCATTTTATAACATATTTATTTCCGATTGTCAACCGAATTTTTGACGAATTTTATTTTTCGCCGATAAAACTCTTGAATTCTCTCAATATCTCTCGTATTCTCGCTGATGCTCACATTCATTTTTCATTGTGTCGAAGACACACACAAATCCGAGCCTGGCGGGCAGATTGCCCGCGCTACATTGTTTTTGGAAGGTGATTCTATGCAGCGAATGCTTTCTCTGTTTCGCTCCTGTGTGGACGATTACGATATGATCCGGGCCGGGGACCGGATTGCGGTGGGGGTCTCGGGCGGGAAGGACTCCCTGACCCTGCTGGTGCTGCTGGCGGAGCTGAAGAAGTTCTATCCCCGGCCCTTCGAGCTGGAGGCCTTCTCCGTGGATATGGGGCTGGGCGGCATGGACTTCTCCCCTGTCGCCGCGCTGTGCGAGCGCCTGGAGCTGCCCTTTCACCGGATCGAGACCCAGATCGGGCCGGTGCTCTTCGAGTACCGGAAGGAGAAGAATCCCTGCTCCCTCTGCGCCAAGATGCGGCGGGGAGCTCTGGGGAAGGCCATCACCGAGGCTGGCATCCACAAGATCGCCCTGGGCCACCACCGGGACGACGCGGTAGAGACCTTCCTGATGTCGCTGATCTACGAGGGGCGGATTTCCTGCTTCGAGCCCGTCACCTACCTGGACCGCACGGGCGTCACCCAGATCCGGCCCATGCTCTACATTCCGGAGCAGGCGGTGCGCCACTTCTCGGAAAAGTACGCCCTGCCCGTGGTCTGCAATACCTGCCCCGCCGACAAGCACACGAAGCGGGAGGAGATCAAAGCGCTGGTCTACGAGCTGAACGGCCGCTATCCCGGGCTCAAGGACAAGCTCTTCGGCGCCATACAGCGCTACCCGCTGAACAACTGGGAGCTTCCTGCGGACTGAGCGCCGCAGCGCAAACGCAAATCACGGACCCCGCCAAAGCGAGGTCCGTGATTTGCGTTTGTTTTGACCGAATCAGGCTTGCTGCCCGCCATATTTGCGCATATGCTCCTTGACGGCCTCAAAGCTGCGGTCGCTGATATAGTGCTCGATGCGGCAGGCGTCCTCCGTGGCGGTTTTTTCATCCACGCCCAGCTTCATGAGCAGCATGGACAGCACCGTATGACGCTCATAGATACGCTTCGCCTTCTCCTCTCCGGCCTCGGTCAGCTTCAGATAACCCATTTCATCCATCACGAGCAGCCCGTCCCGCTTCAGCAGGCCGACGGCGCGGCTTACGGAAGGCTTGGAGTAGCCCAAATGCTCCGCAACGTCAACGCTGCGGACGCTGCCCGGCTTCAGGGACAGCACGTAGATCGTTTCCAGATACATCTCACCGGATTCCTGCATTGCCATTGTCTTCGCCTCCCCATTGCTTTGGATTTACCTTACCATATTTTGTTTCAGAAATCAATGACAAAAATCGTTTGACGCGCCCTCCCGACAGGGACGCTGCCGACGAAATCGGCACGGCCCGGGGATCGCGTTATTCGACGCCCAAAACCTGGTAGTCCTCGGCCTCCACGGCGGCGCGAAGGGTCTCGTCCGCCACGGGGGCGTTCAAGCTCACGACGGCAACGCCGCGCTCATGGCTGGCGACGGCGCGCTCCACGCCGGGAAGGGCCTCCAGAGCCTTTTGGACCCGCGCCTCGCAGTGTACGCACATCATGCCCTCCACCCGCAGGGTCTTCTTCACCGTTTGCTCCGGCCGATCCGCTTCCGCCTGGACGACGGCGTCCAGTGCCGCTGCGGGGATGGCCTTCCAGGCCCTGTCGCGGCTTGGATCGTGGGGCTTGACCAGATTCAGGCGCAGCGCATTCATGCAGACGAAGAAGCTGGACATGGCCATGGCGGCCGCTCCGTACATAGGCTTCATCTCGACGCCGTAGAGGCCCATGGCCAGCGGGATGCAGGCGACGTTGTAGAAGAAGGCCCAGAACAGGTTTTCATGGATGTTGCGGATCGCCGCCCGGCTCAGACGGATGGCCGCAGCCACGTCCCGCAGGCGGCTCTTCATCACCACGACGTCCGCGGCGTCGATGGCGACGTCTGCGCCCGCGCCGATGGCGACGCCGTTATCCGCCGCGGTCAGCGCCGGAGCGTCGTTGATGCCGTCGCCCACCATGCTCACCTTGCCCAGAGGCTTCAGCCGACCGATCACCTCGGCCTTGCCGTCCGGAAGCACGCCCGCGATCACCCGATCCACGCCGGCCTGCCCGGCGATGGCGCGGGCGGTCCGCCGGTTGTCACCCGTCAGCAGAACGGTCCGGACGCCCATGCCGTTGAGCTCGCGGATCGCCTGGGCGGAATCCTCCTTGATGGGGTCCGCCACCGCGATCAGGCCGATCAGCCTGCCGTCATACGCAAACAGCAGCGGCGTTTTCCCCTCCTCCGCAAGGGCGTTTGCCCGCTCCTCGTCCACCGGGGTCACCAGGCCCTGCTCCTTCAGGTACTTCAGGCTGCCGCCCAGCAGCGTCTTTCCGTCGAGCATCGCCCGCAGGCCGTTGCCCGGCAGCGCTTCAAAGCCCGTGAGCTCCGAAAGAGACAGCCCCTCCGCGGCGGCGCTGACCGCCTTCGCCAGGGGGTGCTCGCTGTTCTTTTCCAGGGAAGCGGCCAGCCGCAGCAGCTCGTTCCGTTCAACGCCGATGGGGATGAGGTCGGTCAGCTTTGGCTCGCCCTCGGTGACGGTGCCGGTCTTGTCCAGGGCAAGAATCTGCGTGCGGCCAGCGCCCTCCAGGGCGGCCGCGGTCTTGTACAGGATGCCATTCTTCGCGCCGACGCCGCTGCCCACCATGATCGCCACCGGGGTTGCAAGGCCCAGGGCGCAGGGGCAGCTGATGACCAGCACGGAGATGCCTCTCGCAATCGCAAAGGAGAAGGGCCGCCCGGCGATCAGCCAGCCAAGCAGCGTCAGCAGCGCCAGCGCCATCACCGCGGGGACGAAAATCGCGGAGACCCGGTCCGCGATCCGGGCCAGCGGCGCCTTCGTGGCGGCGGCGTCGGAGACCGTGCGGATAATCTGGGCCAGGGTGGTGTCTTCGCCGACCCGGGTGGTCCGGCACTCGATATAGCCCTGCTGGTTCATGGTGGCGGCGCTGACCGCGTCGCCCTCCGTCTTGTCCACTGGGATGCTCTCGCCGGTCAGCGCGGATTCATTCACCGCCGTCATGCCCTTCACGACCACGCCGTCCACCGGAATCTGCTCGCCGGGCCGGACCGCGAAGATATCGCCGGTCTGCACCTGCTCAACGGCCACCTCCGTCTCCACGCCGTCCCGCAGCAGGATCGCCGTCCTGGGAGCCAGCTTCATCAGGCTCTTCAGGGCGTCGGTGGTGCGGCCCTTGGATTTTGCCTCCAGCAGCTTTCCCACGGTAATCAGGGTCGGAATCATGGCGGCGGACTCAAAATAGAGGTTCATGCCGTATTTCATCACGGTCTCGTGATCGCCCTCGCCCTGCGCCAGGATCATCAGAAACAGCTCAACCAGGGAATAGCCGAAGGAAGCGCCGGAGCCCAGGGCGACCAGGGTGTCCATGTTCGGCGCGCCGTGAAACAGAGCGGAAAAGCCGGAGGTGAAAAACCTGCCGTTGATGATCATCACAAGCACCGCCAGCAGCAGCTCGAACAGGCCTAAGAACACGTGGTTGTCAAAGGCCTTCGGAGCCGGCCAGCCCCACATCCCGTGGCCCATGGAGAAATACATGAGGATCAGCAGGATCGGGACCGAAACCAGCAGCCGCTTTTTCAGCTTCGGCGTTTCCCGGTCCTTCAGGGCCTCCGCGTCCGCCCAGGCGGGCGCGCCGCCGGCCCCGTTTGTGGGCGCGGCGTTCTTGGGCCTGGCCCCGTAGCCGGCCGCCTCCACGGCGCAAACGATCTCCGCGGCAGAGGCCGTCCCCTCTACGCCCATGGAGTTCGTCAGCAGGCTGACGGAGCAGGCCGTCACGCCCGGAACGCCGGAAACCGCCTTTTCAACCCGGGCCGAGCAGGCGGCACAGCTCATACCCGTAACCTGATATTGTTCCATCCTTAGTCCCCCCTGCGCTGCAGCGCTCGGTTGCGGACGCCGCCCGGAGCCCGCTTCCCGCGCTGCGCTTCACGTTATCAATTGCTATCAGCATATCATATTTTACGCGAAAAATCAATCAAAGGATTGGCGGATCGGTTTTTGCCCGTTTTTTTCAGAAGAATTTCCTGTTTTTTCAGTTTTTTCCGGGCAGGCCGCTCACTGTAATGTTTTTGTACGCTTTCTGTGATATAATGCGGGCGAAAGAATGCTCAATGGGACATTTCCCTTGCTTCGACCATGCCTATGAGAGAATGGGAGGAAACGCCATGCCACCGAAAAATGGCTCCAATCAGAACGCAAACCCCTCTGCAAAGTCCGGCTACAAGCCAAACCCGCACCCCTTTGCGTATATCGTTGTGCAGGACCCGGATACAAAAAAGCCGATTCTGAAGCGGACCGTTTCTGCCGCGGTGCCGGACCGGATTCTGATGACCGGCAACCGCAGGGAGCTTGAAGCGTTCTACGCAGAGAACCTGGACAAGCTGAATCATACCGACCGGCGCTATCTCCATGCCAGAATCCACACCGCGGAATTGGTGGACCGGCTGGAGCGGAAGGCGCTGAAGGAGATTGCCGAGGGCAAGCTCCCCCCACAGCCGGAGATTCAAAACACGGACGGCTATACGGGCATCAATCTGCGGCTGCCGGGCTTCCAGACCAGCGGCAACGGATGCTGGTCCTGCGCCATGAGCCTGCTGCTCAAAAGCCGCGGCGTCGAGATATCCCAGGAGGAGATCCGCGCCTACCGCCCGGAATACCCCGCGGGAGAGGAGAAGATGTCCGAGAATCGGATGCAGACCTCCAACCTCGACACCAGCAGCAGCCCCTACGAAAACGCGGACCTGCTGCTGAAGCTCGTCCCGAATTCCGGTATGCAAAACTGCACCATCCGGCCGCTGGACGTGGAGCTGCAGTTCCGTGAAAACAATCCGCCGCAGATGCCGGAGAACCTCAGCCCGGAGCAGCAGCTGCAGTGGCAGGAGGAAGCGTTCAACCGGCAGGAGGCCCTGAACATCCAGGCCTCGGAGTTCTATCTGAAGCAGGCGCGGGCCTACTTTGTGGAAAAGGTCCGGCAGGGCCTTCTGGTTGACAAATCCCCGGTCATTGTGAACTGCGGCGGCGCTCACTACGTTACGATCACCGGCATCAGCGAGGACGGCACCCAGCTCCGCTATGAGGACTCCTATCACAGCAGCGAATCCACCACGCGCTATCGGAGCGTGGACGATATGATTGACACCTACCTCGCCCCCGGCATGTACGGCATGGACCTCTCCTGGGTCCGCGATCTGCCCGTCCCGGAAAAGGAACAGGCCCAGCAGCAGGAGATGCTGCGCGACCCGGGCGCTTCCGCCGCAATCAACAGCAGCGGCGAGCTCAGCGTGAACGCGACCGGCGATTTCGTCACGCTCAAGACGCATCCGGAGCCGGGGCTCGGACAGCTCCACGGCCAGGAGGTCAGCGATATCGTCTACATGGATCAGGCGGAGATGGGCCGCACGCTGAACGGGAAGCTCGTAAACAGCGGCGAGTACAAAGGCAAGCCGCTGCAGCTGCTGGCGACGGAGAGCACCTATCTGCCCCGGAAGCTCCGTCTGCTGAAGGACCCGGAGATTCTGCAGGAGCTGGCGGCGGAAGAGCAGCCCAAGTCCGCCGAGGAAGCGCGCCGGCAGGCACAGCAGAAGGCTGTCGCCGAGGAGGTCAAGCGGGCCGAGGACCCGATCATCGATGAGGACGGGGCCAAGGACGATCCGACCGCCAACACCTTTGACTCCTATGAATCCGGCCAGAAGAGCCAGCTCCTCCAGAAGTCTCCGGACACTCCCACCTATATCAGCAACCTCTATTCGACCGCCGTGGTGAAGCACAGCAGCGTCAAAACGGAGGCGGACAGGGCTACGGACCGCAAGCTCAACGAGGCCAACGCGCTGGCGGACCAGCGCACAAAGCTGGAGCAGCAGCCCGAAACGGAGCAGTCCGTCCAGCAGCTCAAGCAAATCGACAAGCGCCTGACGCAGCAGTTCCCCCATCTGGATCAGTTCCGGAGCAAGCAGACCAGACGGCTGTCGCTGAACGACGCGGAGCTTCGCAGGCAGCTCCGTCTCGGCGCGGAAAGCGAGAAGAAGCGCATCAACCCCACCCAGGAAAAGGTCATCGGCGCGATGTCCGGACTCGCCATGCCCGTGGTGAAGGAAATGCTGCGGGAGGAGAAAGGCAGCGAAGAGCTGGAGAAAACCGCTCTGGAGCAGAGCCCGAACAAGCTGGTAGAGAAAATCGATTCCTACGCCGACAAAAAATACTACATCGAAGGAAACCAGCGCAGCGAGCCCGGCAAGCCGGACTGGGTCGAGAAGCGGCACGCCGTCACCAGCGCCCTTTCCGTTCTGGAGGGAACCGGCACGGGCAAGAATTTCCTCGGCCTCAGCCGCAGGAAAAACACCGAGGCCTATGACAAGGTGCTTACGACCCTGAAGCAGTATAAAAAGCTGCTGGACGATGGCAGAACCCCCACCGGCATGCAGAACAAGGCGGTCATTCAGCACTGCCTGAACTACGTCAGAGGCAAGATGAGCCTCCGCAGCGAACGGGGCACCGGCCAGATTCGCTTTCATCATGTGATGGGCGTCCTGCAGCAGATCATGCCGCGGGAGCAATTCCGGATGCTGCTGCGGGAGGTCAACGCGAAGCGCCAGGCCGTTCCCGGCGACAAGGCTTACGTGGACGAATACAGCTTCGCCCCCAAGACAGCGGACCGCGTGGCAAAGCGGAAGACGCTGGAGGCGCTGAACAAAACCGGTCCGGAATTCGAAAAGCTGTGCTCCGAGGCTCTGGCGGCCAAGCTGATCGCCGCCCGGAATCCCCGCGGCGGAAAGACGCTCGTGGAGGACGCAGCGGATCCCAGCCTCCGCCGGGATCTGGAAAAACAGGCGGAAGCGCTTCGGGAGGACCCCGCCTTCCGGCGTGTTCTGGAATCCATCTCCGGCTGCGCCACGCCCAAAGAGCGCCGCAGCCGCATGCAGGAGCTTGCCGACGGAGCAGGGCTGCACAAGATGTACGTCAACAGCCTGAAAGCGCCGGAGGCCGCCCCGGTCATCCGTCCATAAGGAGGCCCCGCCCGGCTTTGCGCGGAAGCGCGGAAGCAGTACCAAGGAGGAGAATGCGAGCGCGCATTCTCCTCCTTTTTCATCCGGTTTTTCCGTTCCCCGGAGCGGCCGGACGCCGAAGAATTTTTATGTTCCCTCCTTGAATATTCAAAGAAAATCTGATATAGTTATATTGGCCTTGTTCCAGCGAATGTAGGACTTTTCAGATCATAAAATGAAAGGATATGCGGAAATGAGGATTACCCAACACCCGATTCTTACCTTCGACCGCGGTAAGGAAATCCATTTCACCTTCAACGGTCGTCCCATGAAGGGGTACGAAGGCGAAACGATCGCGGCCGCGCTTCACGCCGCGGGCGTCAAGGTGCTTGCCAGGAGTCCGGAAAAGCACCGTCCCCGCGGGTTCTACTGCGCGATCGGCAACTGCGCCTCCTGCCAGATGATCGTGGACGGAGAGCCCAACGTCCGGACCTGTATCACGCTGCTGCGGGAAGGCATGACGGTAGAGACTCAGGAAGGAAAAGGGAGGATCAAATGAGAGAGGTTGAATTGCTGATCATCGGGTCCGGCCCCGCGGGTCTTTGCGCCGCCATCTCCGCGGCCTCCTCCGGCGCCAGGGTGCTCATTCTGGAACGGAGCTTCAGGCCCGGCGGGCAGCTCATCAAGCAGACCCACATGTTCTTCGGCTCGGAGAGCCAGTACGCCTCCCACAGAGGGGTGGACATCGCAGACATCCTGCTGAAAAAGCTGGAGGAATTCGACGGGCGGATCGAGCTTCTGCTGAACACGACCGCCGTGGGCTTCTACGAGGACAACGTGGTCACCGTCCTCAAGGATGAAACGGAATACTTCAAGATCAAGGCACGGGCCGTCATCTGCGCCACCGGCGCCTTTGAAAAGTCCCTGGCCTTTCCCAACAACGACCTGCCCGGCATCTACGGCGCCGGCGCCGTGCAGACCCTGATGAACGTCTACGGGGTGCGGCCCGGCAACCGCGTTCTGATGGTGGGCGCGGGCAACATCGGCGTGATCGTGAGCTATCAGCTTCTGCAGGCCGGCATCGAGGTCGCGGCGGTGCTGGACGCCGCGCCGCGGATCGGCGCGTATCTGGTCCACGCCTCCAAGCTGGCCAGAATGGGCGTCCCCATCCTCACCTCCCACACCGTCAAGGAGGCTGTCGGCACGGACTGCCTGGAGGCCGCCGTCGTCTGCGAGGTGGACGAGAAATTCCGCCCCATTCCCGGCACCGAGCAGCGCTTCGACGTGGACGTGATGTGTATTTCCGTGGGTCTGAGTCCCCTCAACGAGCTGCTGGCCATGCGGGGCGTGGAAATGAAATACGTGCCCCAGCTCAGCGGACAGGTGCCCCTGCGGACCGAGAACTGCGAAACCAGCATTCCCGGTATTTTCGTGGCCGGCGACGCCTCCGGCATCGAGGAGGCCAGCTCCGCCATGGCCGAGGGCTATCTGGCCGGTCTCTGCGCCGCCGCGAAGCTGGGTCACGAGCCGGAGGATTTCGAGCAGCGCAGGCAGAGCTACCTCAGGCAGCTGGAGGGTCTGCGCTCCGGTCCCGCGGGCGATCGCATCCGCGCAGGCATGAAGCTCAGCCGGCTGTAAGGAGGGAAGAACGATGTTTGAAAAAACAGGTGTGGCCACCCGCGAGATGGTCATGGAGAAATTTCCTTCCGTCGAGCGGATCAACCGGGGTCCCGTGGCGGTGGTGGAGTGCTGGCAGAAGATTCCCTGCAACCCCTGTCAGACCGCCTGCCCGGCCGGCGCCATCCGGATCGGCGAGGATATCAACGAAATCCCCCGGCGGGACGAGGAGCGCTGCACCGGCTGCGGCGTCTGCGTCGCCAAATGCCCGGGTCTGTCCATCATGATCGTGGACGGCTCCAAGTCCGCCGATACCGTGGAGTTCCGCATTCCCTATGAGTTCCTGCCCCTGCCCGCGGCTGGCGAGACCGTGGTGGGCCTGGACCGGGCCGGACAGCCCGTTTGCAGGGCTTTGGTCAGAAGGGTCATGAATCCCCCCGCATTCGACCGGACCCCGGTCGTCACGCTGGAGGTAGATCGAAAGTATCTCTATGACTTCCGGAATTTCAGAAGGGAGGCAGAAGCACATGGATGAAAATACCATTATTTGCCGCTGTTCCGACGTGACCCTGAAGGAGATCCGGGACCTGATCGCCCAGGGCTACGTGACCTACGACGAAATCAAGCGCATCACCCGCATCGGCATGGGCCCCTGCCAGGGCAAGACCTGCGGTCAGCTGGTGCTCCGGGAGATCGCCAACGCCACAGGGCAGAGCATGGCCGACCTCAAGTTCCACAACATTCGTCCCCCGGTGGTCGGTGTGAAGCTGCATTTGATTGCGGAGGAGGCCGAGCGAAATGAAGAATAGAGCGGATATCGTCATCATCGGCGCCGGCATGTCCGGCTGCTCCATCGCCTACAATCTGGCCGTCCGCGGGGCGAAGAATATCGTGGTGCTGGAAAAGAGCTTCATCTGCTCCGGCTCCACCGGCGCCTGCGGCGCTGGCTTCCGCATGCAGTGGGGTACGGAGATGAACTGCCGCATGTCCAAGTTCTCCACGGAGTTCTTTGAGCACGCCAACGAGATCCTGGAATACGACGGTGACATCGAGCTGCGGCAGAGCGGCTATCTGATGATCGCGGACACCGAAAAGGAGCTGACCCAGTTCCGGAAGAACATCGAGGTCCAGCACGCCTGCGGCATTCCCTCCCGCATGGTGAGCCTGGAGGAGGCCAAGGAAATCGTCCCCCACCTGAACACCGACATCCTCTCCGGCGCGGCCTACTGCCAGAAGGACGGCTTCCTGAACCCCCACAAGACCACCGACGCCTTCTATAAGGCCGCCAAGCGCCTGGGCGTGGAGTTCAACACCTACACCGAGGTCACTGGCATCCGGGTCGAAAAGAGCCGGATCGTGGGCGTAGAGACCAACCGGGGCTATATCGAGACCCCCGTGGTGGTCAACGCCGCCAACGCCTGGTCCCAGGGCATCGCCAGGATGGTGGGCGTGGAGCTGCCCCTCTACTCGGAGCGGCACCAGATCCTGGTGACGGAGCCCGTGGAGCCCATGCAGGACCCCATGGTCATGGCCTTCAATCTGAACCTCTACGTCCAGCAGAGTCCCCACGGCTCCTTCATCATGGGCCGCAGCGACTCCTCGGAGCCCAGGGACCTGCGGAGGACCTCCTCCTGGCACTTCCTGGAGGAGATGGCCAAGACCATCGACAAGGTGCTTCCGCCCATCGGCAAGCTCCGGGTCGTGCGCCAGTGGGCAGGCCTCTACAATATGTCCCCGGACCGCCAGCCCATCTACGACAAGGTGGAGGGCGTGGAGGGCTTCTACGTGGCCGTCGGCTTCAGCGGGCACGGCTTCATGTTCGGGCCCGTCACCGGCACTGTCATGTCCGAAATGATCCTCGGCCTGGAGCCCAGCATCGACGCCTCCCGGCTGAAGCTCTCCCGCTTTGCCGAGGGCAGGCTCTTCACCGAGCCCTCGGTCGTGTAGAATTCCGACCGCGATCTCATCGGAACAAATTGGAGGAAGCAGTATGAAAGCAGGAAAAATCATCGGCAAAATCTGTCTCGGCGCGCTGGCCGTCAGTCTGATCCCCTACCGCTGGAAGGTGGATTCGGAAGCGCGTACCATGGAGGTCCGGAGCCTGCTCCTGGGCGTCAAAAAGCTCCCCGGCGCGGGCAAGGATCATTACGCTTTCGCGATTCCCGCTTCCGGCCTGGACGAGGATCTCGCGGAGAAGGAGAAGCCTGAAGAGGCCCACGCTGACGAGCCGGCGGAATAAGCCGGGAACAAAACGGAACGCGTGAAAAACCGGGAGCCGACTCCCGGTTTTTCACGCGGCGGATTGTCATACTGAGATGGCATGAGACAGCTTGCTGCGTGTGTTTCATCCTGGTTGCCGCTTTTTGACTGTGTGCTGTTTTCTGTGCAGCATATGATCCGGGGCGGCAGGCAGAGAGAAAGCATACAGAAATCTGTTATCACGGGATTTATGGAATCCGAAATGGACTCAGCGTACCCGGAAAGGGTAGGCTCGGTTTGTGGTTCCCGAATATCCCGTTCATGCCTCCATGTAGAACCAACAAAACGGAACTACAAGGAGGCTTTTTTATGGAAAGCAAGAAAGCACACAAAAAGGCATGGCCGAAGAACTGCCCCTGGCCGGAACCGATTTATAATGGCCGCGGCATGGAATATCTCCGCAGCGGCCAGGGCAGTTGGAACAGTTGGGGCAGTATGCCCTCCTTGGGCGTCCATTCCGGGAATCTCATTCCCGCGAATCGAGATCCGGCCATGCTTGTGCGGGATGCCATTGGGTACGAATTTCAAAATAGAAACCTGCTGCGGCAGGCCTTCACGCGGCGGGCCTTCGCGCTGGAATACGGACT
Source organism: Oscillospiraceae bacterium (assembly GCA_017519005.1). Classification (GTDB taxonomy): domain Bacteria; phylum Bacillota; class Clostridia; order Oscillospirales; family Oscillospiraceae; genus JAFRPC01. The sequence continues at coordinate 11,836 of JAFWTG010000062.1, forward strand.
GCGCGGCTGCGGCGAGGAGCTGGAATTTCTGGGGGATGCCGTCTTGAACCAGGTGGTCTCCAAAGAATTGATCCGGCAGCTCTCCAACGTGGACAAGGAACGAACAGACGCCCCGTTCTGCCTGGATGAGGGCGTCACGGAGGGCGTTCTGTCCAGGCTCCGCTCCGAGTATGTCTGCAAGGAACAGTTATCGGCGCGGATGAAGGCGTTGGAATTAGACGGACTGATCCTTTACGGAACGGGAGAAGCGCCCTCTGACAGCAGCCGGGAGGACGCCATGGAAGCGCTGATCGGCGCTGTGGCAATCGATTCCAACTGGAATTGGGACGCGCTGGAAGGTGTCGTAGATAAAATCTCCTGCATCCAGAAGGAGAAGCTCCATCACCGCGCGGAGCGCAGCTATTACGACCGCTTCAACGCCTGGCACAAGAAAAAATTCGGCGTTATGCCGGAGTATGAGACCTTTGGGCAAGCTCCAAAATACTACTGCACGCTTCGCTATTTCATCCCCGAGAACGATCAAAACCTGTACCGTGACCGCCGGGAAGATACGGATGCCGATTCCAGAAGCGCCGCCAGAGAATGGGCCGCTCGGAGGGCTTACGAGTTTGTGCTTCAGCACGGATTATTGACGATTCAGTCAGATTTCGAGATGACACCGCGTTTGGAAGACAGCATTCATCAGCTTCAGGAACTCTATCAGAAGAAGATACTTCCCGATAAGCCGCAATACTCGTTTCAGCAGTATTCCTCTGATAACTGGCACTGTACCTGCAAATGCGGAAACCTGACTACGTTTGGCAATGGGATCGGAAAAACAAAAGCAAAGAAAACAGCTTCCTATGATATGCTGAACCAGCTCTTGAAGCGACTTCCTGCTGCAATGCATCCAGACAGCGGGGACGTTCATTTCGCCTGCAGTGCCCAAAGAGCCGCCGAAATGGTTGCCCAAAATGCTTCCAGCGGCGGAATGAAAATCATCAATTTGCATTCCGCTAACGGTTACCGGAATGATTGAAACCTTAACGATTGTTCAGTCGAACTACAGCCAATAAACTGATGGGGAGAAATCACGATGAAAACATTGCTCAAGAACGCAAAAATCTATGACGGCACGGGCCGGGAGGGCTTCCTGGGAGAGCTTCTGCTGGCGGGAGACCGGATCGAGGCCGTCGGCGCGCAGCTGGACGCTCAAGCGGATCGCGTGATGGATCTGCGGGGCAAGTCGGTGGCGCCTGGCTTCATCGACGGCCACTCCCATAACGACTGGTTTGCCATCAAGCAGGATCCGCTGCCCTACTTCGCTCCCTTCCTGCGGCAGGGCATCACCACCTTCGTGGCGGGCAACTGCGGCGTCTCCGAGATCGGCTTCGAGCCGGGCTGTAAGTACGTGGACAAGCTGGGCGGCGGCCTCTTCGGCTTTGCGGGCACCACCGGCCAATACGGCACGATAGAGGAGCTGTTCGCCGCCCTGGACGGCAAGATGCCCTGCAATCTGGCGGAGCTGGCGGGCCATTGCTCCGCCCGGGCCGCCGCGGGAGGCAACGAGAACCGGAAGCTGACCCCCGTGGAAGAAAAATCCATGCTGGCCATCCTGGAAAAGGCGCTCCAGCAGGGGGCGGCGGGCATCTCCCTGGGCCTCATGTACGAGCCCGGCCTCTATGCCGACGTCGAGGAGCTGAAGAAGGTGGCGGCCCTCTGCGTCAAGTATGACCGGCCCCTGACGGTCCACCCCCGGGCCGAGTCCAAGGTCTCCATGGCCTATCCCCAGCTCTTCGGCCGCTCCCATCTGCTGCGGGCCTTCGACGAGCTGGCGGAGATTGCCAGGGGCACCAAGCTGAAGCTCCATTACTCCCACGCCATCTTCGTGGGCCGCAGCTCCCTGAAGGACAAGGACGAGCTCCTGCGGATGATGGAGCAGCTCCGGGCCGAGGGCGTGGACCTGATGTTCGACATCTACAACGAGTGCCTAGGCGTCTCGGTCATCACCGTGATCCTTCCGGGCTGGTATCAGGGCATGCGCCCGGCAGAGCGGAAAAAGCCCCTGAACCGGCTGAAGCTGGCGGCCCTGGTGAAGGCCAGCAGCCTGCTGCTGGGCTTCGGCTTCAAGGACATCGTGGTGGCCTACATCGGGCCGGGCCACGAGCGCTACGAAGGCAAATCCGTTCACCAGATCGCAAAGGAGGAGGGCCTCAGCGATCTGAAGGCCTATCTGAAGCTCTGCGAGCTCAGCAGCTTCAAGGGCCGGGTCAACATGGGGCCCTATTCCACCCCGGAGATCATTTCGGAATTTGAGCACAACCCCAACTGTCTCTTCATGACCGACGCCTGGGTGGAGGAGCACGGGGTCCAGAACCCCGCCATCTACGACTGCTACCCCAAGTTCCTGCGGGACGCCCTCCGGGGCAGCGGGGACAGCCTGCCCAACACCGTCCGCCGCATGACCGGCGCCATTGCGGACCGCTTCCGGATTCAGGAGCGGGGCTATCTGCGCCCCGGCTGTTACGCGGACCTGACGGTCTTCGATGAAGATGCTTTGCGGAACGGCGTGCCAGACCGGGAGCAGTCCTTCGGCATCGAGCAGGTCTTTATCAACGGCAGGCTGGTGCTGGACCGGGGCGCTCTCGACGAGGAAGCCCTGAAAACCGCCGGACGGGCCATCCGGATCTCATAATCGGAGCAACAGAAGGAGATTTACAATGGGATACGAAATCATCCGAATCAACGGCAATACCTGGCGAATCGAGGACGGCGGGGTGCGCTTTTTCCTGCTGACAGGTACGGAGAAGGCCCTGCTGATCGACTCCGGAATGAACGTTCACAACGCCCGGGACATTGCCGCAGGGCTGACGGCGCTGCCCGTCTCGCTGCTGAACACCCACGCGGACCGGGACCACGTCGGCAGCAATGAACAGTTCCCGGAATTCTATATGCATCCGGCGGAGGAGCCCCTCTACCGCCGCTCCGGCAAGTCCGGAACCATCCTTCCCATCCGGGAGGGCGGCGTCCTGGACCTGGGCGGGCGGGAGCTGCGGATCGTCGAGCTGCCCGGCCACACCCCCGGCAGCATTGCGGTGTTGGACGTGAACAGCCGGGTGCTGATCAGCGGCGACCCGATTCAGCGCCACGGACGGGTCTTCATGTTCGGCAGCCATCGGAACATGGAGACCTACGTTCGCAGCCTGGAGCATCTGGATGCATATCTGGACCAATTCGACGAAATCTGGCCCTCACACGCAGAGCTCCCGGTGCCGCCGGAGACCGTCCGACAGCTCCACGACGGCGCCCAGGCCGTTCTCAAAGGAGAAATCCCCGGAACAGCGGCGGAGTTGTTCGGGACGCCCATCACGGAATACGACCTGGGCTTCTGCATCCTGCTGTGCGACAGATAATCGAAGGAGAGAGTAAGCATCATGGGCTCGATTGAGATCCGAAAAACCAGCACGGAAGTGGAGAACAGACCATCTTTCAAGCTGACGGAGCTGCAGCCGTCGCAATTCTATATCTCCGAGAAGAAGCTGCGGGAGATCAACGAATGGTTCCGCCCGGAGGACCGTTCCAATTTTGAGCCAATCCCGGTCAAGCTGCTGGACAGGCTTCCCGTTATGACGGACGGCCATACCCGTGCGGTCGCGGCGCTTCTGGCCGGGCTGGATGCGGTCCCGCTGGTTTGGGACGCGGACGAGCTGGACTGGGACATGTACCGGCGCTGCGTGGAGGAATGCAGACGCCGGGGCGTCAGCTCCCCGGCAGACCTGCTTGGGCGCGTCATTTCCGAAATGGAATACGGCGAAAAGTGGGACCGCTGGTGCGACGAGATGCACGCGGAGGTCATGAATGGACGCACCGCGATCCGGGAGGCGGCCTTGACGCCGGAAACCGTGACTGCGCTGATCCGCCTGTCCGAGGACTGGGAAGCGGAGGGAAGCTGCTACGGTTATCGGAAGAACACTCCGGCTGACATAGAAGGCAACCGCATCTTCCTGGCGGAGGACGGAGCGGAGATCGTCGGGTATCTGTTTGGACACAAGGCCGCGTCGGAACGGGCAAGCTCCATCATGCCGGAGGGCACGCCGTTTTTCGAGGTGGAGGAGCTGTACGTCAAGCCGGAATACCGCCGCTTCGGCATCGGCAGGCGGCTGTTCGTGTTCGCAGAGCAGGCCGTCTCGAAGGACGCGGAATTCATCATGCTCAGCACGGCGACAAAGAACTGGAAAGCGATCCTCCACTTTTATCTGGAGGAGCTCGACATGAAATTCTGGAGCGCAAGACTTTTCAAGAAGCTGCGATAAATCGGGCAGGAGGCCACCCATTCGTTGAGTGACCGTCCTCCCACGCCACCGTGCGTACGGTTCCGTACACGGCGCTTCCATCGCATAAGCGCAGAGACTCGTACCTGTCGGATAGACGGCAAGTGTGAGATCGTCTGTGCGGATCGCGCCAAAACCAAATCCAGTCTGCGCTCTCTTCCTCTGGTCGCCAACATCCGGGAAAAACTGCTGGTCTTGAAGGAGCAGCAGAAGGAAAACAAGCGGATTTGCGGCAACTGTTACAACCGGGAATATGACGGCTATGTGTTCGTGGATGTGATGGGGAACATTTTTAATCCCCGGAATCTAAGCAGCAATTTCAGTAAGCTGCTGGAAATGAAAGGCCTGCGGCATATCCGTTTCCACGATCTCCGGCACAGCTGCGCCTCGCTGCTGCTGAAGAACGGAGTCAACCTGAAGCTGATCCAGGAGTGGCTGGGCCACAGCGACATCAGCACCACCATGAACATCTACGCCCACTTGGACACCACCGCCAAGGACGTGTCCGCTGCCGCCATGAGCCAGGCTTTGAGTTTACCGGAGTATAACGGCGGGTATGGGTGGCAGAAGGCAGGACAGTCATCTTAATACCAAAAGCAGAGAAACGTATTTTTACGTTTCTCTGCTTTGAAATCAGTTATGATATGATACGAGCATCGTGCAGTAAGCCATACAAATAAGCGTAACCTTGATATTTATTGTAATCTGTAACCTTATCGCTTTGTATGGAAATCGCTTCCTCGACCTGTTTTCGCGGAATTGAGCGATTTGTATTTTCCAAAATGATGTAATCATTCCGAATGTGGTAGGTAAACGGAATACCGGTTTTCGTGTAAAACGTCTGCCCCTCAGCTTGCTTTATTCTTAACCAGACTTTCTTAACCATCGTTAACGTCCTTTGTAATATTTCTTAGAATTTATACGATGTTTATTAGTATTATGAAAAGCATCGTCCTGGGGGCAGATTAAGGTGGAACGATGCCTGTCGTTGCAGTACCGCACCGAAGTTCAGCATAACGCCTAGCTTCTCTTACCCCAGATGAAACACTCTGCAATCGACGATGAGCAAAACCAAATAGGGATTGTTCATCAACTTGATAATATCTCAATTATGAATAATTGTCAAGCGCATCAAAAAAAATAGAATTGCTACCTTTTCCAAGACAGCAACTCTATTTTGGCGGAGCGGGTGGGATTCGAACCCACGGTACCATTGCTGGTACACCTGATTTCGAGTCAGGGCCGTTATAACCACTTCGATACCGCTCCAAAGATACTTTATTCAATTTATATTCAATCGGCGATACTGCCGTGAATACCGGGGTTTTTGCCTTGCCCGGAAAAATGCAAGAAAACAGGCAAGAAGATTTTGTGAAAGTGAGATCGAATCGTCCGAAAAAGCCTTGCAGCGCCTTGCTTTCTCTGACACGGACTGACCAGAAGGTCGCAAGCTTTCGAGTCAGGGCCGTTATAACCACTTCGATACCGCTCCGAATAACAGCGCTATTATAGCAGGGAGGAGCGGGAAAATCAAGGGTTGATTTATATTTTTCAAAGGAGGCGGACAGGACGGGAGGGTGCTGTCTTTCCTGACTGCGCAACACTCCGGAATGAACGACGGCTCGCCATGGGTAAGCTTCCAAAGGGACGACGCTTCGGGCTGCGCGGCGTCTGGAATTGCTCGGCGGTCAGGGCTTGCAGCGTTTGCAGGGCTCGTAGCCCTGGGCGATCAGCTCGTCGCGGGAGCCGGTAAAATACCACTTGTTGCTCTCCTTCATATCTGTCACAGAGCTGCAGGTCGGGAGGTGGAATTTTTTGCTGTTGGTATTCGCCACATAATGAACCTGTGCTTCTGTCTGCCGTGGCTCGGTTTGCTCGGTTTCCGTTGGCTCCGCTTTGGTCGGCTCCGGCTCCACCTGCGTCGGGACGCTGCGGTCCGGGTCTGTTTCGGGCTCGGTCGGCACCGGCGCGACGGTCTCCGGAGCGCTGGCGGAGTTGACTGTTTCCGCAGTTGGGGTCGTCGCTTCCGATGTCGGGGCCGCAGAGGGCTCCGTGGGGGCCTCTGGTTCCGGAGGTGTCGGAGCCTCCGTCGCTGTGGAATCGTCAGCGGGTTCCAGGGAAGCCGTCGTCACGGCGGCGCGCTTCGCCGTCACGGGGACCCAGCGTTCCTCCGGGATCGGCCCGGAGCAGGCGCTCAAAAGCAAAAGGACGGAAAGCAGGGTCAGAGCAAGGGCAATCAGGCGCATGCGTTTCATGGGAAAGCTTCCTCCGTATGGGTTCGTGATGGAAATACGGATTTGTCGGGTTCTTGCGTAGGGCGGCCTGACCCAGGCCGCCGCCGTCACGCTGGCGGTTATCGCGGCGGCCAGGGGTCTGGCCGCCCTACGCAACATCTCGCCAAATCCCGATTCGTGTGATCAGTGGGGACGGCGCCAGATAAAGCGGTTGGCCACCTCCACCACCATGAAGCCCAGGACGATGCCAAAGCAGGCCATGCCCAGGGCGACGCCTCTGGCGGAGCTCAGGGCCGTATCCCGGGTGACGATGCCGAAAACGGTGTAGTACAGCGATGCGCCGGGAATCAGCGGGAGAATGCAGATGGTGGTGAAAATGGTCGCGGGCGTCTTATTGACCCGGGCCATGACCTGGCCGTAGAGGCCGCAGAACACGGAGGCGAGCAGCGTGGCGCCAAAATCCGAGGGCAGCAGCTCAAAGGCCAGCAGATAGACGCCCCAGGTCAGCAGGGTGCCGAGGGCGCAGTACGCGACCTTTCGTCCCCGGACCCGGAACCAGATGGCAAAGCCCACGCAGGCCACGGTGCCGGACAGCAGCTGCACCGCCACGTTGGGATGCAGGCCGGACACGGCGGCGGCGCCGTCGTGGAAGAGCAGGATGGGCAGGGCCATGCCCAGGGCGATGCCGATGGCGCCGGTGACGGAGGCCGTAATGTTGATGAGGCCGGAGAGCGTGTCCAGATGGACCAGGTCCCGCAAACCGTTGGTGACGCCCAGACCGCTGACCAGCAACATGATGACCCCGATGGTGACGCAGTCCGTGTTCCGGCACAAGCCCAGCCGCATGCTGAGAATGATGAACAGCTCCACCACGAGCGAGACGGTAAAGTTGAGGATCAGCGGGTTGCCCTCCTTGGGAGAGAGCTTCCGCACCAGAAACACGATCAGCAGCGAGGCCAGGGCCGCGATCAGAGCGTCCGTGAAGCCGCAGCCAAAGAAGAGGGCGAAGCCGGAGCCTCCCAGCAGGCAGCCCACGTAGCTGCTCCACGCGGACGCGGGCTTGGTCTGAACGATGCTCCTGAAGCGGGCGGCGAAGGTCTCCGTGTCCGGCTGCTCCGCGCAGGCCCAGCGGGAGAGGTTGTTGAGCTGGTCCAGCTTGTCAAAATCGACGCCCGCGCCCCGGACCTGACGGACCTGTGTCCAGGTGCGGCCCTCCGAATCCGTGGCCGTGGCCTGCACGAGCGAGGGGACCACCCAGACGTTGCAGTTTCGGAACCGCTCCGCCGCCAGAATCCGATAGACGGTATCCTCCACCCGGTGGGTCTCTCCCCCGCAGCGGATCATCTCCGAGCCCAAATCCAGGATCAGGCCCAACATTGCCTCATAATCCATATATATTCTCCGCTTTCTTTCAGCTTTCGCTCTATTGTAGCACAGCGGCGCCGGTTTTTCCAGTCCCGAAGGCATATTTTTCCGGGCTGCGGGGAAGCCTGGAAAATAGTTCCGGCTTTCAGCGTATTTTTTTTGAAAAACCGTTGAAAAAATGAAAAAAAAATGTTATAGTATAGCGTATTGTAAAACGCAATGCATCAAATCTGCATCTACGCGGCATGCTCCCGCCGCGTCAATTGAAAGGAGAAACCTACATGTCTCAGAAGTATGTCTACCTGTTCACCGAGGGCAACGCCGGTATGCGTGAGCTCCTTGGCGGCAAGGGCGCCAACCTGGCCGAAATGACCAACATCGGCATGCCCGTTCCCCAGGGCTTCACCATCACCACCGAGGCCTGCACCCAGTACTACGAGGACGGCCGCAAGATCAACGACGAGATCATGGGCCAGATCATGGAGTACGTGGCCAAGATGGAAGAGATCAACGGCAAGAAGTTCGGCGACCTGGAGAACCCCCTGCTGGTCTCCGTCCGCTCCGGCGCCCGCGCCTCCATGCC
>JAFWTG010000063.1 GCA_017519005.1 Oscillospiraceae bacterium
CCATGTTCACGCCCATGTCCGTGGGGCTCTTGTAGGGGCACTCGCCGTAGATGGATTTGAAAATGGCCTGCAGGACCGGGTAAATCTCCACGTCGCGGTTGTAGTTGACGGTGGTCTCGCCGTAGGCGGCCAGGTGGAAGGGGTCGATCATATTCACGTCGTTGAGGTCCGCGGTGGCGGCCTCGTAGGCCAGGTTCACCGGGTGCTTCAGCGGCAGGTTCCAGATGGGGAAGGTCTCGAACTTGGCGTAGCCCGCGGTCTCGCCCCGCTCGTAGTGATGGTAGAGCTGGCTCAGGCAGGTGGCCATCTTGCCGGAGCCGGGGCCGGGGGCCGTCACCACCACCAGGGGGTGGGAGGTCTCGATGAACTCGTTCTTCCCGTAGCCCTCGGGAGAGACGATGCGGGCGATGTTGTGGGGGTAGCCCTCGATGGGATAGTGGGTGTAGACCTTGACGCCCAGGTTTTCCAGCCGGCGGCGGAAGGCGTCCGCGGCGCCCTGGCCGGAGTACTGGGTGATGACCACGCTGCCCACGAAGAGGCCCTCCGCCCGGAAGGCGTCGATGAGCCGCAGCACGTCCTCGTCGTAGGTGATGCCCAGATCGCCCCGGACCTTGTTCTGCTCGATGGCGGAGGCGTTGATGGGGATCACGATCTCGGCGGAGTCCTTCAGCTCCAGCAGCATCCGGATCTTGCTGTCGGGCGCAAAGCCCGGCAGGACCCGGGAGGCATGGAAGTCGTCAAAGAGCTTGCCGCCGAATTCCAGATAGAGCTTGCCGCCGAACTGGTCGATCCGCTCCCGGATCCTGGCGGACTGGGTGTCCAGGTACATCTGGTTGTCAAAGCCGATCATCTTGCGCATGGATCTCCCCTCCTTTTCACACTCGAATATTCTATCACAAGTTTGGAAAAGAGGCAAGGCCCATTCTCAGTTTTTTCAGATCCCGGACGTGGAGCGCTTTTTCTTCCTGCGGGTCTTTACAAAACATGACTTTTCATGTATAATAGATTGAATTATTATGTCAGCACAGAAAGCGGGCGACAGTTTCATGCTCAAACAAGCTTCGCAGGACGGCGCGGCCGGAAGGCGGGATTCCACCCTGCTGACCCAGGGCGATCCAAAGCGGGTCATTGCCTCCTTTGCCCTGCCGATCTTTCTGAGCCAGCTCTTTCAGCAGCTCTACAACATCGCCGACGCCTGGATCGTCAGCAAATTTTTGGGGGACGCGGCCTTTGCCGCCGTGAAATCCTCCTCCAGCCTGGTCTTTCTGATGATCTCCTTCTTCGTGGGCGCCTCCATGGGCGCGGGCGTGGTGATCAGCCGCTACTTCGGCGCGGGGGACCCGGAGCGCATGTCCAGGGCCGTCCACACGGCGGTGCTGGTGAGCCTGATCTGCGGCCTGTTCCTGACGGCCATCGGCTCGGTGCTGGCTTCCTATATCCCCGGCTGGATGCAGCTGGACGAGGAGATCATTCCCTATTCGGTCTCCTACCTGCGCTGGTACTTCATGGGCTCCCTGGCCCTGGTGCTCTACAACACCTTCAAGGGCATCATGAACGCCGTGGGCGACAGCAGGCGGCCCCTCTACTTTCTGATCGTCTCCTCCGTCACCAACGTCTTTCTGGACTGGCTCTTCCTGGGGCCTCTGGGCCTGGACATCCGCTGGGCCGCCATCGCCACCGCCATCTCCCAGGCCGTCTCCGCTCTGCTCTGCTTCCGGCAGCTGACGAAGCGGGGCACGGTCTACGCCCTGCGCTGGGACAGGCTGCGGATCGACCGCCGCTCCCTGCGGGAGATCCTCCGCTACGGCCTGCCCACCGGCGTCCAGAACTCCGTCATCGGTCTGGCCAACGTGATGGTCCAGTCCAACATCAACACCTTCGATCGGGTGGGCACCGCCGCCTGCGGCGCCTACTCCACCATCGAGGGCTTCGCCTTCCTGCCCATCACCTCCTTCTCCATGGCGCTGACCACCTTCATCGGGCAGAATCTGGGGGCCCTGAAATATGACCGGGCGAAGCAGGGCGCCCGCTTCGGCATCTGGTCGGCGGTGCTGATGGCGGAAGTCATCGGCGTGCTGGTCTTCCTGCTGGCCAGGCCCCTGATCTCCTTCTTCGTGCAGGACCCGGAGTCCATTCGCATCGGCGTGACCCAGGCCCGCACGGAGGCCCTGTTCTTCTGTCTGCTGGCCTTCTCCCACTGCATCGCCGGCATCTGCCGGGGCGCAGGCAAGGCCTTCGTCCCCATGTTCATCATGCTGGGCGTCTGGTGCGTCTTCCGCATCCTCTATATCACCGTGGCCATGAAGATCGACCACAACATCGTCCTGCTCTTCTGGGCCTACCCCATCACCTGGACCATCAGCTCCGTGATCTATCTGATCTACTACAAGCGCTCAGACTGGATCCACGGCTTCGACGCAAAGCTGAGCTAGTATTCTCCGACACAAGGAGGCTTCCGACATGCAAATCGGCTTCCTGCGCAAATCCAACCGCACCACCTCCTCCTTCCAGGTCATCCTGCTGGGCTTTCTGGGCCTGATCCTGCTGGGCGCCCTGATTCTGACGCTCCCGCTCTGCAGCCGGGACCGCAGCTGGACGCCCTTCGGCGACACCCTCTTCACGGCGGTCTCCGCCTCCTGCGTGACGGGCCTGGTGGTCCGGGACACCGCCACCCACTGGTCTCTGCTGGGTCAGCTCGTGATCCTGATCCTGATCCAGATCGGCGGCCTGGGCGTCATCACCGTGGCCCTCACCTTCTTCCGGCTCTCCGGCCGGCGCATCAGCCTGGCCCAGCGGAACATGATGCAGCAGTCCATCTCCGCCCCCCAGGTGGGCGGCATCGTCCGGCGGACGGGCTTCATCCTCACGGGCTCGCTGTGCTTTGAGCTGGGCGGGGCCCTGCTGCTGCTGCCGGTCTTTGCCCGGGATTTCGGCTTCTGGAAGGGCCTGTGGTACAGCGTCTTCCACTCCATTTCCGCCTTCTGCAACGCGGGCTTCGACCTGATGGGCGTGCGGGAGAAATTCTCCTCCCTCACCAGCTACGCGGACAACGCCTGGGTCAACTGCGTCATCATGGCGCTGATCACGGTGGGCGGCATCGGCTTTCTGGTCTGGGAGGACCTGCGGCAGAACGGGCTGCGCTTCCGGCGCTACCGGCTGCAGACAAAGCTGGTGCTGGTGACCTCCGCCGTGCTGGTCCTGGGTCCGGCCCTCACGAATTTCCTGCTGGAATACCGGGAGCTGCCCCTCCGGGAGCGGCTGTTGGCCTCCCTCTTTCAGTCCGTCACCACCCGCACCGCGGGCTTCAACACCACGGACCTCACGAAGCTGTCGGAGCCCGGCATTCTGCAGATGATCTTCCTGATGCTGGCGGGCGGCTCCCCCGGCTCCACCGCCGGCGGCATGAAGACCACCACCGTCGCGGTGCTCTTCCTGGCGGGCATGACCGTGTTCCGCCGCCGCGACGACGTGGAGTGCTTCCGCCGCCGCATCGGGCAGGACGTGATCCGCAACGCCGGTACCATCCTCTTCCTCTATCTGGCCCTCTTCTCCCTGGGCTCGGCGGTGCTCTGCCGGGTGGAGAAGCTGCCCCTGCTGAGCTGCCTCTTTGAGACCGGCTCCGCCGTGGGCACCGTGGGGCTGAGTCTGGGCATCACCCCCCACCTGCACATGCCCTCCAAGCTGGTGCTGATGGCGCTGATGTTCCTGGGCCGCGTGGGCGCCCTGACCCTGGTTTACGCCCTGCTCCCCGGCGGGAAGAATCCCCCGGGCCGGAAGCCCCAGGAGACGGTCACCGTCGGCTGACGCAACATGAAAAACTGCGCCGCTTTCCGGACCGCGGTCCGCAAAACGGCAATCCGAAACGGAGGTTACGAATATGAAATCCGTTCTCATTCTCGGCGCCGGGAACTTCGGCGCGATGCTGGCCCGGCAGATGTGCGCCCAGGGCTTTGAGATCATGATCGTGGACGCCCGGGAGGGTCTCATCAACGCGGTCATGCCCTACGTCACCGACGCCCAGATCGGCGACTGCACCAACCCCGGCTTCCTGGCCAGTCTGGGCGTGGACAATTACGACCTCTGCGTGGTGACCATCTGCGAAAACTTCCAGACCTCGCTGGAGACCACCTCCCTGCTGAAGGATCTGGGGGCGAAGCAGGTCATCTCCCGGGCCAAGAACGAAATTCAGGAGAAATTCCTGCTCCGCAACGGCGCCGACGAGGTGGTCTACCCCGAAAAGCAGATGGCTCTGCGCCTGGCCACCAAGTACGCCTCGGAAAAAATTCTGGACTTCATCCAGTTCGACGCCGGCTACTCCATCTACGAGATGGCCGTGCCGAAGGAATGGTTCGGCAAAACCCTGCTGGAGCTGGACGTCCGCAAAAAATACGAGATCAACGTCATCTCCCTGCGCCGGAACGACCAGATCACCATGACCAACCCCAACCTGCCCTTCCAGGAGGGCGACGTGGTCTACGTGGTGGGCGAGATGAAAAAGATCTACAAGTGTTTCCATATCAAATAGGCAAGAGAAAGCAGGAGAATAACAGCAATGAAAATCATTCTCGTGGGCTGCGGCAAGGTCGGCGTGGCCCTGATCGGCGCCCTCGTGGCCGAGGGCCACGATATGGTCGTCATCGACAGCCGCCGGGAGGTCCTGGACGAGCTGACCAACCAGTTTGACGTGATGTGCATGGAGGCCAGCGGGGCCGACTGCGAGGCCCTGCAGGAGGCCGGCGTGGACAGGGCCGAGCTCTTCATCGCCGTGACCGGCTCCGACGAGCTGAACATGCTGATGTGCTTCCTGGCCCGGCGTCAGGGGGCGGCCCACACCATCGCCCGCATCCGCAATCCCCAGTACAACGACAAGTCCCTGGGCTTCCTGCGCCAGCAGCTGGACCTCTCCATGTCCATCAACCCCGAGCTGCTGACCGCCCAGGAGATCTTCCACCTGCTGAAGCTCCCCGCGGCCTCCAAGGTGGAGACCTTCTCCCGGCGCAGCTTCGAAATGGTGGAGCTGCGGCTCAAGGAGGACTCCCCGCTGCTGGGCCAGCGGCTGATGGACCTCCGCAGCCGCTTCAAGGCGAAATTCCTGGTCTGCATGGTGCAGCGGGAGAACGAGGTCATCATCCCCCGCGGCGACTTCATCCTGCACGCCGGCGACCGCATCGGCCTCACCGCCGACCGGACGGAGCTCTGGAAGCTGCTGAAGGCCACGGGCCTCGCCAAGCGCCAGGCCCGGAACGTCACCCTCCTGGGCGGCAGCCGCATCGCCTTCTATCTGGCGAAAATGCTGCTCTCCTCCGGCACCTCCGTCACGCTGATCGACACCGACCGGGCCATCTGCCACAGGTTCAGCGATCAGCTGCCCGGCATCGCCGTCTACTGCGGCGACGGCACCCAGCAGGAGCTGCTGCAGGAGGCCGGCCTGCTGGACCAGAACGCCTTCGTCACCCTCACGGGCATGGACGAGGAGAACATCCTGGTGGCCTACTATGCCAAGAGTCAGAAGGTCGATCAGGTCATTGCCAAGGTCAACCGGGACGAAATGGGCCGAATGGCGGAACAAATGGGCCTGGAAAGCGTCTTGTCTCCCAAGGACGTGGTGGTGAACGTGGTGCTGCGCTACGCAAGAGCCCTGGCCTCCTCCATGGGCTCCTCCATCGAGAACCTCTATCAGCTCATGGACGGCAAGGCGGAGGCGCTGGAGTTCATCGTCAGCCAGGAGGCAGACTTCACCCGGATCCCCCTGCGGGAGCTGCGGCTGAAGAGAAACGTCCTGATCGGCGGCATTCTCCGCGAGCGCAAGGCCATCATTCCGGCCGGCGACGACGTGATCCTCCCGGGAGACCGGGTGGTGGTCATCTCCGGCCAGCACCGGCTCAACGCGCTGCACGAAATTCTGCTGTAGGAGGGCGCCGATGAACCGGAAAATGGTCTATTTCCTGGTCGGCCGCATCCTGCTGCTGGAGGGCGGACTGCTGCTTCTGCCCCTGGCGGTGTCCCTCTACTACTGGGACGGCGGCCAGATTCCCTTTCTCATCACCATCGCCCTCTGCGAGGGCCTGGGGCTGCTGCTCTGCCGGGTTTTCCGCACGGACAATCAGCTGATGTTCGCCAAGGAGGGCTTTTTCGTCACGGCCCTGGCCTGGCTCAGCGTCTCGGTTCTGGGCGCCCTGCCCTTTATCCTGAGCGGCGAGATTCCCAACTTCGTGGACGCCTTTTTTGAAACCGTCTCCGGCTTCACCACCACCGGCGCCTCCATTCTGCGGGACGTGGAGGCCATGTCCCGCTCCATGCTCTTCTGGCGGAGCTTCACCCACTGGATCGGCGGCATGGGCGTGCTGGTGCTGATGGTGGCCATGATGCCCAATCTCCCGGGGCGGACCATCCACGTGCTGCGGGCGGAGATGCCCGGCCCCACCATGGGCAAGCTCTCTCCCAAGCTCAAGGACACCGCCAAGATCCTCTATACCCTGTACATCATCATGACCGTCCTGGAGCTGGTCCTGCTGGTGGCGGGCGGGATGCCCCTCTTCGACAGCGCCATTCACGCCTTCGGCACCGCCGGCACCGGCGGCTTCGGCATGAAGGCCGACTCCCTGGCCGGCTACAGCCCCTATCTGCAGTGGGTCATCGCCGTCTTTATGATGCTCTTCGGCGTCAACTTCAACCTCTACTTCCTGCTGGTGCTGCGGCGCTTCAAATCCGCGTTCCGCAGCGAGGAGCTCTGGACCTATCTGGGCGTCATTCTGGCCGCCACCGCGCTGATCTCCTGGAACGTGCGTCCCATGTTTGACAGCCTCGGCGACACGCTCCGCCACGCCTTCTTCCAGGTGAATACGATCTCCTCCACCACAGGCTTCTCCACCGTCAATTTCGACGAGTGGCCTACGCTCTCCCGGATGATTTTGGTGCTGCTGATGTTTCTCGGCGCCTGCGCCGGCTCCACCGCCGGCGGCCTCAAGGTCTCCCGGGCCGTCCTGCTCTTCAAGACCGTCCGCCGGGAGATCCGCCACATGCTCCACCCCAGGGCCGTCACCTCGATCCGCTTCGAGGGCAAGCCGGTGGACAGCACGACCCTCATCAGCGTCATTTCCTATTTCTCCATCTATATCGGGCTCTTCGCCTTCTTCTGGTTCCTGGTCTCCTTCCAGCCCGGCTTTGACGGCGTCTCCAACTTCAGCGCCGTGGCCGCCTGCTACAACAACATCGGCCCCGGTCTGAACCTGGTGGGCCCTTCCCTGGGCTATTGGCACTACACGCCCTTTATCAAGCTGGTGCTGGCCTTCGCCATGCTCTTCGGCCGGCTGGAGATCTATCCCATGCTGATTACGCTCTCTCCCTCCGCCTGGCTGAAAAAATAAGCCTATTCCTTTTTGACGAAAGGAGTTCTCCCTATGCAGCAAACGCAAAACAGCAGCCCCAAACGCAGCCGGAGGGGCTGGATCATCCTTCTGCTCCTGTCCCTCCTGCTGCTTCTGGGCGGCGCGGCGGCCTATATCTTCACCCATCCCTGGTGGGTGGAGCCCGTCAACCCCGCCGAGTATCACACCCAGGCCCCGACGCCCGAGGCGCCTGAGCGGCCTGCGCAGCCCACCCCGCCGGCCACCGCGTCCCTGCCTGCCGAAAGCAGCGCCGAGACCCTGCCGCCCACCGAGACCACGGAGCCGCCCCTGCCAAACAACCCCGTGGACTTCGCCGCCCTGCGGGAGCGCAACGACGACGTCTGCGCCTGGATCTACCTTCCCATGGGGCCGGAGAAGCCGGACATCGACCTGCCCATCCTCCAGCCCAAGGAGGGCTGGGACGAAAACTACTACCTCCACAAGGACATCGACCGGAAGTACCTCTATGCGGGCTGCATCTACATCCAGCAGGTCAACAGCCAGGACTTCTCCGACCGGGTGACCCTGGTCTACGGCCACAATATGCTGGACGGGACCATGTTCTCCAACCTGCCCGTCTTCCGCGACAGCCGCTTCTTCGACGAGCACGAATTTTTCTACATCTACACGCCGGGCCATATCCTGACCTACCGCATCGCCGCGGCCATTCAGTTTGATACCCGGCACATTCTCCACAACTTCGATTTTTCCGACGACCAGGTCTACGACGACTGGCTCCAGAACTACGTCCTGCGGCCCAAGACCATGGTGCGCAACGTCCGGAAGGATCTGGAGCTCAGCATCGACGACAGGCTGGTGATCCTGAGCACCTGCCTGGAGCACGGCGCCAGCCGCTATCTGATCGAGGGGGTGCTGGTCAGCGATGAACCAACCAACTAAGGGCCGCTATGAGGGCCGCTTTGCCGCGCCGAAGCAGCCGAAGCTCCGGCGGATCTCCGGCGGCGTGCTGGCGCTGCTGATCCTGGTGCTGGGCCTGTCCCGCCTGGGCGCGGAGGCCTTCAAGCTGCTGACCTACGCCGACCTCTTCATCAGCGGCCGGCGGATGCTGATCTACGGCGAAATTCAGAAGACGGACCTGAGCTTCCCGGAGGTCCTGCCCAACGAGGGCGTGCTGGACCCCGACGACGGCACCACCGTCCATTATAACGGCCACAGCTACCGGCTCAATCCGGATCTGACCACGGTCCTCGTGCTGGGCATCGACCAGCACATCGAGGAGACGGAAATCATCGGCACCGGCGGCCAGTCCGACGTGGTGCTTCTGGTGGGGATCGACACCAAAACCGGCCGTACCACCGTGCTGAACATTTCCCGCGAGACCTATGCCCAGGTGGACGTCTACTCGGTCAGCGGCATCAACACCGGCACCGAGCCTCTGCAGCTCACCCTGGCCTACGCCTACGGCGACGGCAAGCACGGCAGCTGTCAGAACGCCCTGCGCTCCGTCTCCCGTCTGCTCTACGGTCTGCCCATCAGCTCCTATCTGGCTCTGGATATGGACGGCATCTCCGCTCTCAACGAGGCTGTCGGCGGCGTTACGGTCCGGGCCATGGACGACCTGGAGCTGCCCAACGGCACGAAGATTTCCGCGGGAGAATCCGTTGAGCTGCACGGCAGGGAGCTGGACCTCTATATTCGCAGCCGTCCTGCCGGGATCGACTCCAACGCCAAGCGCATGGCGCGGCAGCAGCAGTATATCACGGAGTTCTCCAAGCTGGTGATCGACAGGTCCCGGGACAGTCTCAGCTTCCCGGTGGAGCTCTTCTCCTCCGTGGCGCCCTACGTGGTGACGAATCTGGACATTCCCGACGTCACCTTCCTGAGCTCCACCTTCCTCAGCCACGGCGCGGACTTCCGCCTGCGGAACCTGGAGGGAAGCTTCGGCATGCTGGGCAAGAGCGCCGTCTTCTACCCCGACGAGACGGACCTCTTCGAGGCCGTTCTGGAGCTGTTCTACGTGCAAATCGACTGAAAACAGAAACCGAGGGAAAAGGCCGGAAGCCTTTTCCCTCGGTTTCTGTTTCACTGCTTACCTTGCCGCCTTCAGCTCGCCGCTGCGGAGCTGAAGCTGGAGCCGGTCGGCTATCAGGGCGATAAACTCGCTGTTGGTGGGCTTGCCCTTGGTGTTGGACACGGTGTAGCCGAAGAAGCGCTGGAGGGTATCCAGATCCCCCCGGTCCCAGGCCACCTCGATGGCGTGGCGGATGGCCCGCTCCACCCGGGAGGGCGTGGTACAGAAGGTCTTCGCCACCTGGGGATACAGCACCTTCGTGATGGCGTTGATGACCTCCATATCGCCCACGGCGATGATGATGGCCTCCCGCAGATATTGATAGCCCTTGATGTGGGCCGGAACGCCGATCTCGTGGATCACGTTGGTCACCATGGTCTCGATGTCCGGCTCCCCCGCTCTCCGGTTTCCGGCCGCGGCCCGGTCCGCCTCCAGGATCTCTCCCACCCGCTCGGCCACGTTCTGGGCAAAGCAGGGCTTCAGCATCAGGTAGTCCACCCCGGCCGCCGCCGCGGCGCCCGCCACGTACTCCGTGGCGAAGACGGACAGCAGCAGCACCTTGGGACGTTCCTCCCGCGGCAGGGTCTTCAGCACCGTGATGCCGTCCGCCTTGGGAAGCATCAGGTCCAGAACCACCACGTCCGGCCGGACGGCCTTCAGCTGCTCAATGGCGGACTGTCCGTCCGTCGCAGTGCCGACGACCTGATAGCCGCCGTTCTGCAGCGCCCCGGAAAGCTGGGCGCAAAATTCCTCGCTTCCGTCCGCTACCAGGACGGTCGTGCGTTTTTCCATAATTTCCTCTCCTTACTTATGTGCGATTCTTGCTGTTCTGTCTCTCTCAGTGCATGAATAATTTAGCATAAAAATCCGTACTTTTCAAGAAGAAAAACCCTGGAAAAACCATGTTTTATGCGTCCTTATTCGACAATATTTGTATATTTATGTAGTATTATGCAGAATTTTGTCGAATTATGTCAACTTGACCGCAGCGGGCGTTTGCGCCGCGTCCGGGATTGGAACAGGGCTGTGCCGCGCACCCGCCCGGGCTGCGCTCCGACGGCTCCGCAGCCTCCGGGCCGCATGCTGTTGGGGAAACGTTTACCTGATATTGTGTTTGATAATTTATTTTACCACAACTTATTGTGTTTGAAAAGTGTTTTTTCCGTGATTTTGAAAATTTCTTGCATTTGCCTTGCGGAATTGGTATAATGCAATCAATCTGTGGGAATCCCCCGCAAATCGGGATTTGTAAGGCCGTAGGGGGCGGCGTCCTCGACGCCCCGAACCTCTCGTTATCTGATACCTGCGGGCCGTCGAGGACGCCGGCCCCTACGGCGAGAGTCCAACAAATCCGAATTTACAAGAAACGAGGCGATCACCTTGAAACGCGTTTGTTCCCTTGCGCTGATTCTGCTGCTCCTGCTGGGTCTGACGGCCTGCGCGGCTGTCCCGGGCGGACAGACGGCTCCCAGCTACGATATTCAGGTCCTGCCCGCGGAAAGCGGCAAGCAGAGCCCCGCAAGCTCCGGCGATCCGGCCGCGCAGGAATCGGACGAGCCCGCGCCGGAGACCCGGGTCGCCGAGTCCCGCAGCACCGAGCCCGCCGAGACCGAAGCGCCCGCAGCGCCGGGCCTGACGGTCACGGAGGACGGGGTCTACGACTCCAAGGAGGAGGTGGCGCTGTACATCCATCTCTACCGCCATCTGCCCTCCAACTATATCACCAAGAAGCAGGCGGAAAAGCTGGGCTGGCCCGGCGGCGACCTGCGGCCCTACGCCCCCGGCAAGTGCATCGGCGGCAGCCACTTCGGCAACTACGAGGGCCTGCTGCCCGACCAAAAGGGCCGGGAATGGACCGAGTGCGACGTCGACACCCTGAACCGGAAATCCCGGGGCTCCAAGCGCATCATCTTCTCCAACGACGGCCTGATTTACTACACCGACGACCACTACGAGAGCTTTGAGCTGCTCTATGACGGATGGGAGGACTGAACATGAGAGCGACCATCAACGGCAAGCGCGTCACCGACCGGGAAAGCCTCCACGCCCTGCTGCGCCAGAAGCTGAACCTGCCCGAGGACTGCGGGAAAAACCTGGACGCGGTCTACGACCTGCTGACCGAGCCCGGCAAGGACCGGATCATCACCGTGAAGCACCCCGCGCTGCTGCGGGAACGCCTGGGCGACTACGCGGAGCGGCTGTTCCGCATGCTGGAGGACGCCCAGGGGAGCGGACACGTCAGAGTCATAATCAAATAGACGCAAAAAAGCCTGTGCCGCGGCACAGGCTTTTTTTGCGTTTTCTTACCGGGCCAGCAGGTTGATGGCGTCCTCCAGGTCGGCCACGTCGATGCTCTCGGCCTCGCCGGCGTCCATGAAGCCGGCCACCATGGGGTCGATGGGCAGATGGGCCAGGACGGGCAGGTCGTACTTGGCGGCCATCTCCTCCACGTGGGACTTGCCGAAGACCTCGATCTTCTTCCCGCAGTCGGGGCAGCGCAGCCAGGAATAGTTCTCCACGATGCCGAGGAGGGGGATATTCATCAGCTTCGCCAGGCCCACGGCCTTGGACACGATCATGGAGACCAGGTCCTGGGGCGTGGTGACCAGGATGATGCCGTCGATGGGCAGGCTCTGGAAGACCGTCAGGGGCACGTCGCCGGTGCCGGGAGGCATATCGACGAACATATAGTCCACGTTATCCCAGTACACGTCGGTCCAGAACTGCTTGACCGCGCCGGCCAGCACGGGGCCGCGCCAGGCCACGGGAGCCGTCTCGTCCTCCAGCAGCAGGTTCAGGGACATGACCTGGATGCCCGTCCGGGTCACGGCCGGGGCCAGCAGGCCGTCCTCGTAGGCGTCGGTGGAGTCCAGGGCAAAGGCCTTGGGGATGGAGGGGCCGGTGATGTCGGCGTCCAGAATGGCGGCGCGGAAGCCGCGGTTCTGCATGGCCACGGCCAGCATGGAGGTGACGGTGGATTTGCCGACGCCGCCCTTGCCGGAGACGACCGCGTAGACCTTGCGGACGCTGGACTTGGGGTTCAGCTGGGCCAGCAGGCTCTCTTCGGTGCGGGAGGCGCAGTCCTGCCCGCAGGTGGAACAGTTGTGGGTGCATTCGCTCATTAGAATTACCTCGCTTGTATTCAAAAGTGTTTTTGTTTGCAATTATTTTGCCAGGATCAGGAAATAGACCAGGATCACGATTCCCAAAGCGATCCGATACCAGCCGAAGACCTCGAAGCCGTGCTTGCGGATGTAGTTCATCAGGCCGCGGATGACGACCATGGAGACCAGGAAGGCCACGACGGTGCCCGCCAGGAGGATCCCCAGCTCGGAGCCGGAGAAATGGAAGCCGTATTTCATCAGCTTCAGTGCGCTCATGCCGAACATGACGGGCACGGCCATCTGGAAGGTAAAGCGGGCGGCGGCGGGCCGGGCAACGCCGAGAATCAGGGCCCCGATGATGCAGGCGCCGGACCGGGAGGTGCCGGGGATGATGGACAGGACCTGGAACAGGCCGATGCCCAGGGCGGTGGGATAGGAGATCTCCTCCACCTTGCCGACCCGGGGCTTCCGCCCCCGGTTCCAGCGCTCCACGATCAGGAAGCCCACGCCGTAGACGATGAGGGCGGCGGCAATGACCGTCGGGGTCTCGAAATGGGCGTCGATCCAGTCCCCCAGCAGGACGGCGGCCAGAGCGCCGGGGACGCAGGCCGCCACGACCTTGAGCCAGAGGGAGACCGTCTTTTTCTTGACCAGGATTCCGCCCTCGGGCTTCCGGCCAAAGGGCCAGAGCTGGTTCCAGAAGAGGAACACCACGGCGAGGATGGCGCCGAGCTGGATGACGTAGAGGAAGACGTTTTTGAATTCCTCCGAGGCGTCCAGCCGCAGGAATTCGTCCACCAGCAGCAGATGCCCTGTAGAGCTCACGGGCAGCCATTCGGTGATCCCCTCGACGATGCCGAGAAAGATGCTTTTCAGGATTTCCAGCACGTTTTCGCCTCCTTCTGGAAACTGCATGCAAAATTGGCGGACAGCTTTGACCGCGTTTTGATATTATACCACAGGAAAGTTGGATTTACAACCACATTTTTCCCCGGTCCGTCGTTGCGTTTTGTCGGAAAGTGTGATAGGATTGGAAAAGAACGATTCCGCAGAGCGGGATTTGACGGGAGCTTGTCGTAGGGGCCGGCGTCCTCGACGGCCCGCAGGTATCAGAGAACGACACGTTCGGGGCGTCGAGGACGCCGCCCCCTACGGCCTTACAAATCCCGGTTTGCAAAGCCATACTGTAATACGGAGGACATTGCTATGAAATTCATCTCCTGGAACGTCAACGGGCTGCGGGCCTGCGTGGACAAGGGCTTTCTGGAGGCCTTCCGGACCCTGGACGCCGATTTCTTCTCCCTGCAGGAGACCAAGATGCAGCCCGGCCAGCTGGAGCTGGAGCTGCCCGGCTATCATCAATACTGGTACTCCGCCGAAAAGAAGGGCTATTCCGGCACCGCGGTCTTTGCCAGGCATGAGCCCCTCTCCGTCGCCTATGGCCTGGGCGTGGAGGAGCTGGACCACGAGGGTCGGCTCATCACCCTGGAATACCCGGACTTTTACCTGCTGACCTGCTACACCCCCAACGCCCAGGACGGGCTGAAGCGCATCGACTTCCGCATGGCCTGGGAGGACGCCCTGCGGGCCTATATGCAGAAGCTGGACGCGGAGAAGCCCGTGATCTACTGCGGGGACCTGAACGTGGCCCACCAGGAGATCGACCTGAAAAACCCCAAGCAGAACCGGGGCAACGCCGGCTTCTCCGATGAAGAGCGGGGCAAGTTCTCCGAGCTGCTGGCGGCCGGCTTCACCGACTCCTGGCGCTTCCAGCACCCGGAGGCCACCGACCAGTACTCCTGGTGGAGCTACCGCATGCGGGCCCGGGAGAAGAACGTGGGCTGGCGCATCGACTACTTCGTGATCTCCGACCGCCTGCGGGAGAAGCTGATCTCCACCGACATCCACCAGGAGATCTACGGCTCGGACCACTGCCCGGTGGAATTACAGTTGAAAATGGAAAGTTGAAAATTGAAAATGATTGTGTTTTTCAAATTGCAATTTGAAAAACTCCGAAACTTTCAATTTTCAATTTTCAACTTTCAATTCCTCCGGCGGCCATTCCAGCAGCAAACAGGAACGTCCGTCCAACTCCCCCTCCCGCATCCGGTCCGCGTACTCCGCAAAGGGCAGCGGGCCCTCCGGCGGGGCGAAGATCGCCAGGGTCAGGCCCCCGTCTCCGCCGGTCTTGATCATGGCGTCCGGGAGCTCCTGCCCCTCCAGAATGCCCCGCCAGGGGCGGTAGCCCTCCGTCTCCCGGCCCAGCACGAAGCAGTCCGGCAGGATCGGCCAGCCGTGCCGGGAGACCCGCCGCTCCAGCCGCAGGCCGCCGGTCCCCGGGTACAGGACCCCCAGGCAGCGGCTGTCGGTCCCGAAGCAGCCCCAGAGCCGCCAGACCCCGTGACCGGGCTCGGCGGCGGAAGCCGAGAGCCGGTAATACAGGCCGTCGGGCTCGACTGTCACACTGCCGATCTCCGAGCCTTGATAAAACACAGTGTATTCCATTTGCAGCACTCCCTTCCACATCATTCTATGCGGCGGGACCGCGTCGCTATTCCGCCGTAGGGGCGCTCATTGAGCGCCCGCCGCATCCGCTTACTGATAACATATGCTTTTCTAAGGAGCCAACCATGCATCGAATAGAACCCATTGAACTGACCGTGCTCTGTCTGCTTTCAGACGGGGATCGGGTGCTGCTGCAGCACCGGGTCAAAAACGATTGGCAGGGCTGGGCGCTGCCCGGCGGGCATGTGGAGCCCGGAGAGTCCTTTGTGGACGCGGTGATCCGTGAAATGCGGGAGGAAACGGGGCTTACGGTCCTCAGCCCGCAGCTGGCGGGCGTCAAACAGTTCCCCATCGAAAACGGACGGTACGTCGTTCTCCTGTTCCGGGCGGAGCACTTCACCGGCGAGCTCGCCTCCTCCGAGGAGGGCACGGTGGAATGGATCGAACGCGGTCGGCTCTCCGGGCTTCCCACCGTCGCGGACCTGGAAACCCTGATTCGGGTGATCGACGACCCCGGCTTGACAGAGTTTCAATATCTGGTCGATGGAGAAGACTGGATCGTTTCGGTCAAATGATTTGCCTATTCATTTATCGTCGTTTCCGTCACAGGTTCCGACGGAGCGGGCGCTTGATAAGCGCCCCTACGGCGCTTTAGGGAGGATTTCCATGAATATCACTTACCGTACCGCTGTGCCGTCCGACGCGGCGCAGCTATTGGAGTATTTGAAGCAGGTGGGTGGCGAAACGGACAACCTGAGCTTCGGGGCCGACGGCATCCCCTTCACCCCGGAGCAGGAGGCCGCCCTGCTGGAACGAATCGCGAACAGCTCCCGCAGCCGTTTCTTCCTGGCCCTGGACGGGGAAAAGATCGTGGGCAACGCCTGCGTGGACGGCAGCGCCAACGCCCGCCTGTGCCATCGCCGGAGCCTGGCGATCACGGTCCTGCGGGACTACTGGGGCCATGGCATCGGCAAGGGGCTGATGGAACGGATGCTTGCCTTCGCTCGGGAATCCGGGGCAGAGCTGGTCAGCTTAGAGGTCCGCTCCGACAACGTGAGGGCCAAGGCCCTGTACCGCAAGTTCGGCTTCGTCCGCTTCGGGACCTTCCCGAAGTATTTCAAGATCGACGGGGAATTTTACGACGTGGACTGCATGACGCTGGAGCTGACGCGGGAGGCGTACCTGCACAGCGTCCG
The DNA here is from genome assembly GCA_017519005.1 of Oscillospiraceae bacterium. Taxonomy (GTDB): domain Bacteria; phylum Bacillota; class Clostridia; order Oscillospirales; family Oscillospiraceae; genus JAFRPC01. The sequence continues at coordinate 16,226 of JAFWTG010000063.1, forward strand.
GGCCTCGGAGGCGACGGAGCATACGGTCCCGGAGCTCACATAGCTTTTGGATCTGTTTCAGGCGCCTGTCATGCCGTAGGGGCGCACAGTGTGCGCCCGGTCCGCCGCAGGCGGACAATTTGCCGGAGGCAAATCCTGCGGCGTGGATTGCCCTGCGGGCAATTGTTTGCTTCGCAAACGCGGGCGTTGAATGAAAGCCTTCGCCCGGCGGACCCGCGGGTCCCGGCGTCGCGGATGTGGGAGCACCCGGCGGCGGAGCCGGAGGCGGCAAAGGAGATACCATAAAAAATCAAGCGGGCCGTCCCGATCCGGGATGGTCCGCTTGCTTGTTTTCGCTTTTCAAACCCCTCCACCGGCCTTGGGGCCGGTCCCCCTCCCCTGCGAGCAGGGGAGGTTTTTACGGGGTCACTCCAGGCCGAAGGAGACGGCGATTGCCTCGTTGACCCGGCTCATCTGCTCGTCTGAAAGTCTGCCCATGTGCTCCCGCAGGCGGCGTTTATCCAGGGTGCGGATCTGCTCCAGCAGGATCACTGAATCCTTGCTGAGCCCCGCCGCCGGGCCGGGAACCCGGATATGGGTGGGAAGCCGGGCCTTGCCCAGCTGGCTGGTGATGGCCGCGGCGATCACCGTGGGGGAATGCCGGTTGCCGGTGTCGTTCTGGACGATCAGCACGGGCCGGGTCCCGCCCTGCTCGCTGCCCACCACCGGGCTCAGATCCGCGTAAAAGATATCGCCCCGTCTGACCTTGGGTTCCATGCGACTCACACTCCGGTTTTGATTTCCTTCCTATTCTTCCACGGAGCAGTTGGAAATATACTCCCGAAGCAGTCTATGCGGCAGGATCGTTTTTTGTCAAATCCCGATTTGCCGGGATGTTTCGTAGGGCGGCCAGACCCCTGGCCGCCGCGATGACCGCCAGCGTGTCGGCGGCGGCCTGGGGTCAGGCCGCCCTACGCACAAAACGGAACGGCGCGTCAAATCCCGATTTGCCGGGATGAGGCAATAGGCAATCGTTGAATAGGCAATAGGAGAACGACGAAGCCGCGATGTATCCTTCGCGCTCCTATTGCCTATTGCCTGATCCCTATTGCCTAATCAACAAATCCCAATTTTCCATCCATCACACGATGTACTGCAGCACCTCCATGCGCTGCTCGCCGTCCAGGTAGAAGCGGGGGGTGCGCTTGTTGATGCCGCAGAGGATTTCGTAGGGGATGGTGCCCGTCAGCCGGGCCAGGTCGTCCACGGGGATGGCCGCGTCGCCGTCGCTGCCGAAGACCGTCACCACGTCTCCCTCCCGGGCCTCGGGGACCTCCGTCACGTCCACCATGCACATGTCCATGCAGATGCGGCCCACCACCGGAATCCGCTTTCCGCGGAGCAGGAAGCAGGCCCGGTTGGAGAGGCTGCGGGACAGGCCGTCGGCGTAGCCGATGGCCAGCACGGCGATGCTGCGGGGCGCCGGGGTGACGTAGGTTCCGCCGTAGCTGACGCGGATTCCCGCGTCAAAGGGGCGGATCTGGGAGACGGTGGTCCGCAGGCTCATCAGCGGCCGCAGGTCGAAGCGGCCCTCCAGCTCCTCGCTGGGGCTGATGCCGTAGGTGGCGATGCCGGGCCGGACCATGTCCAACGCGTACTCCGGGTGGAGCAGGGTGGCGGCGGAGTTGCAGCAGTGCCGCAGCTTGAAGCGGACGCCCGCGGCGTCCAGGGCCTCCGTCATGGCCTTGAAGACCTCGAACTGCCGTTTCGTCTCCGCCTCCGCCTCCGGGTCCAGGGAGTCGGCCACCGGGAAGTGGGTGAAGATTCCCTCGGTGACGAAGCAGTCCAGGGACGCGATCTGCCTGATCTGGTCCAGGGTCTCCGCGTTGCTGGCAAAGAAGCCCAGACGGGACATGCCCGTATCCAGCTTGATATGGATTTTCAGCCGCTTGCCGGTGCCCGCCAGGGCCTCGGCCAGCTGCATGGCGTATTCGATGGAGTGGACCTCCTGACGAACGCCCATGTCCACCATGTCCTCGGCGTAGAAGGCCGGGGTATAGCCCAGGATCAGGATGGGCAGGCGGATATAGCTCCGGCGGAGCTGGACCGCCTCCTCCAGATTGGAGACGGCCAGATAGTCCGCCCCCAGGTCCACCAGCTGACGGCTCACGGGAACGGCCCCGTGGCCGTAGGCGTCGGCCTTCACCACGCCCAGAAAACGGCAGTCCGCGGGGATATGGCTGCGCAGCAGATGATAGTTGTGGCTGAGATTGTCCATGGAAATGTCAGCCCAGGTTCTCTTCAGTAGTTTCATATTGTTCTCCGGTTTTCGTTGCAAAATGATCGGTTTCCCGTTTCACGGCGCGCTTTGTGTGCCGCTCTTCCATCTGAAATTTCGGATTTCCGCGCGAAAGCGGGTCTCTCCGTCCACGGCCAGCTCCGCCCGGACGGGAAGGTTTCGCGCGTCGAACCAGGTATAGCTGAGAAAGCTCCCGTCCTCGTAGGCGGCCAACAGGCAGCCCGCGTCCGGTCCGGCGGAGGAAATCCAATCCTGCGCCCAGGCCCGGACCAGCCGCCCCGGCGCGGCCGCGGGGGCCAGCTCCGTGCCGGGCAGGGTGCCCAGCCCCAGACAAACCCCGTCGTAGACCAAGCTGCCGCTCCCTCCCTGGCTGCGGGCTGTGATGCCGGCAATGCTCTCCGGGGCCAGGACCGTCACGGTCCCGTCTCCGGCGGCGTCCAGCTCACAGCTCAGCGTGAGCTGCCAGAGCCGGTCTCCGGCCTCGGCCCGGGCCTCCAGCTCAAAGGCGCAGCCGCCCTCGGCCAGCAATCTGCCGCGGAAATCCATCGGCGCCTGCACGGGATTTTGGGCTTTGCCCGCGCAGGCGCAAAGCAGGCAAAGCAGCATCATTGGTACGGCAATCCGAATGCTTCGATGCCGCACGCACTACACTCCTTCCAATCACTTCAAAAACAGGGGGATGCAGGCGATCATGTCCGTGGGCGTCATGCCGTATTCCCCCCAGGCCTCGGCGCAGTAGTCCCCCACGGCGCCGTGGAGCCAGGCGGCCGCCGCGGCGGCCTGAACGGGAGGCAGACCCTGGCCCAGCAGAGCCAGCAGAATGCCCGCCAGCACGTCGCCGCTGCCGCCGGTGGCCATACCGGGGTTGCCGGTGGGGTTCAGATACACCGCCTCCGGCCCGACGATCAGGCTGCGGTGGCCCTTCAGCAGGACGGTGACGCCCCAGCGCCGGGCCAGCTCCTTCGCGCTCTCATAGCGGCGCTCCGGGGCCGGGTCGCCCCCCAGGCGGCGGAACTCCCCGTCGTGGGGGGTGAGGATCACAGGGCAGGACGCCTGTCCCAGTACATCTATATTCCCCTCCAGGCAATTTATGCCGTCGGCGTCCAGGATCACGGGGCAGGACGCGTGGGTCAGCAGCGCGGCCGCCACGTCCAGAATGGCGGGGCTCCGGCCCAAGCCGGGACCTGCCAGGCAGGCGTCGCAGCCCTCCAGCCGTCTCAGCAGCTCCGGGATGGCCCGGGTGTTGAGCCGGCCCGCTTCGTCGCAGGCCAGGGGGAAGACCATGGGCTCGTCCAGCTTCTGGGCCACGATGGGGTACACCGCCTCCGGGACCCCGGTGAAGATCAGGCCCGCCCCGGTCCGCAGGGCGGCGTTGGCCGCCAGCACCGGCGCGCCGGTGTAGCCCACGGAGCCGGCCACGATCAGAACGCGGCCAAAGTCCCCCTTGTGGGCGTTCCGGTCCCGCCGGGGCAGCAGGGCGTCCACGAATTCCTCGGACGTGATGACGCAGCCGTCGGCGCGGAGCTGGCTCATACGCTTTTGCGCCGCGTGCAGTTTTGTAATCAAAACCATTCCTCCTTATGGCAGACCTGGATTTGTCGAGCTCTTGCCGTAGGGGGCGGCGTCCTCGACGGCCCGCAGGTATCAGATAACGACACGTTCGGGGCGTCGAGGACGCCGCCCCCTACGGC
>JAFWTG010000064.1 GCA_017519005.1 Oscillospiraceae bacterium
ACCGGCATGGCCTACATGACCGTCACCAAGGCCATCGAGTCCGGCGTGGACGTCATCGACTGCGCCACCTCCTGCTTCTCCAACGGCACCTCCCAGCCCGCCACCGAGTCCATGTACTACGCGCTGAGCCAGTACGGCATCGACTGCGGCCTGAACGAGAAGGTCATCAACCAGGTCAACGACTACTTCAAGCCCATCAAGCAGAAGTACATCGACAAGGGCACCCTGTCTCCCAAGTCCATGGGCACCGACGCCCAGGCTCTGGTCTACAAGGTTCCCGGCGGTATGCTTTCCAACATGATCGCCAACCTGACCGATATGGGCGCCATGGATAAATTCGACGCCGCGCTGGCGGAGATCCCCGCGGTCCGCAAGGACCTGGGCTATCCCCCGCTGGTCACCCCCCTGTCCCAGATGGTGGGCAACCAGGCCGTCACCAACGTCCTGGTGGGCGAGCGCTACAAGAACATCTCCAACGAGGTCAAGAACTACTTCAAGGGCGAGTACGGCATTGCCCCCGCTCCCGTGAGCCAGGAGCTGCAGGATAAGATCCTGGGCGCCGGCAACAAGCCCGTGGACTGCCGCATCGAGGACGCCAAGCGCACCGGCGCGGACTTTGCCAAGGCGAAGGAAGAGCTGGGCGATCTGGCGAAGACCGAAGAGGATATCATGAGCTATATCTGCTATCCCAAGCAGGCCAGGGAATTCCTGGAGAAGCGCAAGGCCAAGGAAGAGAACATCGCCACCTATACCATCGAAGCGATGTAAGGAGGAGCAGCCATGCATATCATGATGAACGCCGCTGTTTCCGGCACGAAGCTCCCCTTCGGAGACAACGTGCTCACCGCGGTCCTGGGCTACGCAGTGGTCTTTGTGGGCCTGATGATGCTGATGACCCTGGTTTATATCATGGGCGCGATCTTCAAGAAGCTGGCCGCCCGGGAGAAGCCCATCTCCGCCGCGCCGATTCCCAAGACCGGAAAGCCCGGCGGCGACGCTCCGAAGCCCGAGCCGGAAGGCGAGCCTGCCCGCGGCACTGCCGGCGAGATCAAGCTCTACAACGTAAGCGACAAGGAAGCCGCCATGATTATGGCCATCGTCGCCAGCCGGATGGGCAAGCCCCTGAACGAGCTGCGCTTCAAGTCCATTAAGGAGGTCACAGACAAATGAAATATAAGGTAACTCTCAACGGCCGCACCTATGAGGTGGAGGTCGAGGCCGGAAAGGCCATGCTGGTGGACGAGTACGAGGCCTACGCCCCCGCTCCCGCTGCCGCGCCCGCCGCTGCCGCGGCCCCCGCCGCCGCCCCCGCTCCCGCCCCCAGCGCCGCGGACATCGCCGCCGGTGAGCGCGTCAACGCCCCCATGCCCGGCAACATCCTCAAGGTTGCCGTCAACGCGGGCGATAAGGTCAAGGCCGGTCAGATCCTGGTGATCCTGGAGGCCATGAAGATGGAGAACGAGATCGTTGCTCCCAAGGCCGGCACCGTGGCCCAGGTGGTCGTCAAGGTCGGCGAGAAGGTGGATACCGGCGCCACTCTGGTCGTCCTCGCGTAAGGAGGAGCCGCATGAATATTTTAGACACCCTGAAAAAGCTGCTGCTGGAATCCGGCTTCGCCGGCTTCTTCCAGAACGGCGGCTGGCAGAACGCGGTGATGATCGTCATTGCCTGCGGCCTGCTCTACCTGGGCATCAAGAAGAAGTTTGAGCCCCTGCTGCTGGTCGGCATCGCCTTCGGCTGCCTGCTGGTCAACGTCTCCTACTTCCTGGACCTCACCGAGGCCGACGCCCTCTACCATCCCGATCTCTGGTCCGAGTTCCTGGACGCCAACAGCGAGTATTACCACAGCTACGGCCACATCATGGCCCACGGCGGCTTCCTGGACATCCTCTACATCGGCGTCAAGGCCGGCATCTACCCCTCCATGATCTTCATGGGCGTGGGCGCCATGACGGACTTTGGTCCCCTGATTGCCAGACCTTCCTCCCTGATCCTGGGCGCTGCCGCCCAGTTCGGCGTGTTCTTCGCCTTCTTCGGCGCGAACCTCATCGGCTTCACCGGCAACCAGGCCGCTTCCATCGGCATCATCGGCGGCGCGGACGGCCCCACGGCCATCTACCTGACCACCAAGCTGGCCCCGGAGCTCCTGGGCGCCATCGCCATCGCGGCCTACTCCTACATGGCGCTGATCCCCATGATCCAGCCGCCTATCATGAAGCTGCTGACCACCAAGAAGGAGCGGGAGGTCGTCATGACCCAGGCCCGTCCCGTCACAAAGACCGAGAAGATCATCTTCCCCATCGTGGTCACCATCTTCTGCGTCCTGCTCCTGCCCTCCACCGCGCCGCTGATCGGCTGCCTGATGCTGGGCAACCTCTGGCGTGAGTGCGGCGTCACCGAGCGCCTGTCCGACACGGTCCAGAACGCTCTGATGAACATCATCACCGTCTTCCTGGGCATCTCCGTGGGCGCCACCATGGCCGGCTCCCGCTTCCTGACCCTGGAGACCATCTACATCGTGGTTCTGGGCCTGACCGCCTTCTGCTTCTCCACCGTGGGCGGTCTGCTGGTGGCGAAGATTATGTACAAGGTCACCGGCGGCAAGATCAACCCGCTGATCGGCTCCGCCGGCGTCTCCGCCGTCCCCATGGCGGCCCGTGTGGCCCAGATCGAGGGCCAGAAGGCCAACCCCAAGAACTTCCTGCTGATGCACGCCATGGGGCCCAACGTGGCCGGCGTCATCGGCTCCGCCATCGCCGCGGGCTTCCTGCTGAAGGTCTTCGGCGCCTGAGTCCGCAATACAAAAGGCACTCCATATCGGAGTGCCTTTTGTATTGCCGGGCCTGACTACGCCTGCAGCGCCAGGTGGAAGCAGCCGTAGATGCCCGCGTCGTTGCCGAGCCGGGCCAGTGCGAATTTCGTGCCCTTGCAGGCGTGGAACATGTGGTGCTCGAAGCGGGGCAGGACCCCGTCCAGCAGAACCTGACCGGCCTTGGACATGCCGCCGCCCAGAACCACCAGCTCCGGGTCCACCATGCAGCATCCCCCCGCGATGGTGAGGCCCAGCACGTCGTAGAGCCGGTCCAGCAGCTCCCGCGCCAGGGCGTCGCCCCGGGCGGCTGCGGCAAAGACGGTCCTTGCGCTGCACTCTTCCGTTTCCCGCAGCAGGGAGGGACGGTCGGGCCGGGCGTCCAGGGCGCGCTGCGCCAGTCGGCCCAGAGAGCGGGCGGAGGCATACTGCTCGGCGCAGCCCCGCTTCCCGCAGGTGCAGGGCTCCGCATCCGGGCTGAGGTCCACGCAGAGATGGCCGATCTCACAGCCCACGCCGTGGGCGCCGTTGAGAATCCTGCCGTTCCAGATGAAGCCGCCGCCGATGCCGGTGCCGAGGGTCACCATCAGCATGGATTTGCTGCCCTTGCCGCCGCCGTCGTGGTATTCGCCCAGGGCGGCCACGTTGGCGTCGTTGCCCGCCTTGACGGGCAGGCCGGTCAGGGCGCCCAGGGCCTGATGCAGATTGAAGACGCCCCAGTTGAGGTTGACGCAGCGGTTCACGTTGCCGTCGTCATCCACCGGGCCGGGGACGCCGATGCCGACGCCGATCACGTCGGCCTTCCTCACGTTCCGACGGGCCAGGCAGTCGTCAATGGATCGGGCGATATCCGGCAGGATGGCGGAGCCGCCGTCCGCGATGCGGGTGGGAATCTCCCACTTCTCCATCAGCACGCCCTCCTGGGTGAAGAAGCCGAGCTTGACCGTGGTGCCGCCCACGTCCACACCGAATGCGTATTTCATAAGTATTCCTCCTCGCAGAACCGCCGGCCGACCGGGAACAGGCCGAAAGCGTTTCGTTTTTTTGTTATTATACTACGGGGCTGCCGGTTTTTCAAGAACTGTTAACGAGATATGTGGAATTTTGAAAGAAACGATTTTATATCTTTACGGATTGATAATTATTTGATAAAATATGATAAAATCAGAACGCTGCGCGGGCCGCAAGACGCCGCGAAAGGAGAGGATACGCGATGCGAATGCGCAAGCGAAATAACCTGGAGCCCCGGATGGAGGCAGCCTCCGCCGTCTGGATCCGGGACCCGGAGAGCCGCCGCGGGAGCTGGCGGAGTCTGCAGCCCGGAGCGGAGGCCCTGCATCTGGAAATCGGCTGCGGCAAGGGCAAATTCACCGTGGAGATGGCGGAGCTGTACCCGCAAACCCTCTTCATCGCCGTGGAGCGGGTGAAGGAGGCCATGGTTCTGGCCATGGAAAAGGCTGTGGCCATGGGCCTGCGGAACGTCTACTTCGTTTCCGTGGACGCGGCGGAGCTGGAGCAGCTCTTCGCGCCCGGGGAGGTGGACCGCATCTACCTGAATTTTTGCGACCCCTGGCCCAGAAGCAAGAACGCCAAGCGCCGCCTGACCTATCACAGCTTTTTGGAGAAATACCGGGCGGTGCTGCGTCCCGACGGGGAAATCCACTTCAAGACCGACAACGAGAAGCTCTTCGCCTGGTCCCTGGAGGAGTTTTCCCAATACGGCTATCCGGTCAAAAACGTCACCGACGACCTGCACAGGGACGGCGTCGTGGGCGTTATGACCGGCTACGAAGAGAAATTCCACGCGCTGGGAACGCCCATCCACCGCTGCGAGATTTGCATGCCGGAGTCAGCGCCGGAAGCGGCCGCTCCCGCGCCGCGGGAGGACCGTTCCGCTCAGCCGCAGACGGAAGGAAGGAACCTGAAATGCTGACAAAAATCATTCTGGCCGACGATGAAGAGCGTTGGCGTCTGATTGTTCGGGACTTTCTGGAGCAGGAGGGCTATACCGTGCTGGAGGCCGCCGACGGACGGCAGGCTGTGGCCCTGCTGCGCGACAATCCGGACACCGCGCTGGTTATTCTGGATATCATGATGCCCGTTATGAACGGCCTGGAGGCCTGCGGGGAAATCCGCAGCTTTTCTCAGGTCCCGGTTCTCATGGTCACGGCGCTGGAGGATGAGGAGACGGAAATCTCCGGCTTCCGCGGCGGCGCGGACCAGTATATCTCCAAGCCTGTGAAAATGCGGGCCTTTATGGAGCGGGTCAAATCCCTGCTGCGCCGAAGCGGCAAGGGCCAGGAGATCCTCCGCTTCGGGGAGCTGGAGCTGGAACCTGCCTCCGGCGCGGTGCGGGTGAGGGGAGAGCTCGTGCCGCTGACGCCAAAGGAGTTCGATCTGCTGCTCTACCTGGCCCGGACGCCCAACGTGGTCCGCTCCCGTGAGCAGATCCTCCACGCCGTCTGGAACACCGACTACTACGGCGACGGCCGCACCGTGGATACCCATGTCAAGAACCTGCGGATGAAGCTGGGTCCCTGCGGGGAGCTGGTCCGCACGGTCCGCAGCCGGGGCTATCTGCTTGAAACGGAGCTGCCGTGAGCGCCCGGCGGAGATATCGCGGCCACGTGCGGCTGTGGCTTTTGATGGTGCTGGTCTTCACGCTGATTTTGAGTCTGACGGTGGCAGCCATTGTAATGACCTACCGCCTGGCTGTGGAGAAGCGTTACGAGAACAGCCTGCGCCAGCAGCTCTCCGGCGGCCTGCGCCAGCTGTCCCAGAGCGGCTTTTCGGAGCAAACCGCCGAAGCACTGAGCCTCCATGGTCTGCGCCTGCTGGTGCTCCGCGAGGAGAGCGGTGAGATTCTGTTTCAGGAGGACGAGGGCCTGCCTCCGGGCCTTTCTCCCGTGCCGGAGGGCTTCCGGGGCAACGCGCGGATGATCGTGCGGAACGACGCGGAAACTCTGGCGGAGCTGGTCTGCTCTACGCTCAAGACAGAGGATGGCAGCTTTTTCTTCTCTGACTCGGATCTGAAGGAGCAGAAGCCCCGGAATCTGGACAGCAAGATTCTCTTTCTCTGCGGCCGGGAGCAGGGCTTCCTGTTTTGCCTCTATCTGCCCGTGGAGTCCACCAACGCGGCCATCGACCTGGCGATTCGTTACGCCACGGTGGTCAGCATCAGCGCCTGGGCCGTCAGCGTGATTCTGCTGTACTTCCTGTCCAAGCAGATCACCCGGCCCCACCGGCGGATCGCGGACACCGCCGCCCGGATCGCCGGACTGGACTTCTCCCAACGCTGTCCCGAAGCCCTGACCACCGAACTCAACGATCTGAGCCAGAGCATCAACACCATGGCGGACTCCCTGGAGTCCAACGTCAACGCCCTGCAGGGGACCAACGAGAAGCTTCAGGTGGAGCTGGCGGAACGGACCCGTCAGCAGCAGATCACGGCGGATCTGATCTCCAACCTCTCCCACGACCTGAAAACGCCCATCGCTATCATTTCCGGCTACGCCGAGGGCCTGCTGGAGGGCGTTGCCAAAACCCCAGAGAAGCAGCAGAGCTATTACGAGATGATCCTGCGGGAGAGCGAGCGTCTGCAGACCATCGTCTGCCGAATCCTGGCGCTTGGCCGGATGGAGAGCGGCGAGACCCCCATCAACCTGGAGAACTTTGACCTGACCCTGCTGCTGGACGAGCTGTTGGACAGCTTTCAGCTGGAGATCGAGCGGCTGGGCCTGCGCCTGAAGCGGGTGGGAACGCGGCCCTGCATGGTCTGTACCGACAAAGCCTGCGCCCATCAGAGCCTGCTGAACTACGTGCAGAACGCCGTCTTCCACATCAACCACGGCCGGCAGATTGAGGTCCGTCTGGAGGACCGGGGCGCCCTTGTCCGGGTCTGCGTGCGCAACTCCTCCGCCCCGATCCCCAAGGAGGAGGCGGCGCGGCTTTGGGAGAAGCTCTACCGGGGCGATCCCTCCCGCCAGCGCCACAACGGCGAGATGGGCCTTGGCCTCTCCATCGTCAAGAGCAATATGGAGCGCCTGGGGCATTCCTACGGCTTCGAGAACGACCCGGACTTCCCCGGCGTCTGCTTCTGGCTGGAGCTGCCGAAGGCGGAGGGGCTTCCGGCCCCGGCCGATCTCTCCCGGTGAACCGGGAGAAGCGTGATTCCGTTCAGAGAATTACAAAGCGCTGCAGTCCTCCGGGCTGCAGCGCTTCTACGTTTCGGCGTGCGGAGCGCGTTCCGGGAAAGACGGGAAAAGAAATCATTGCATTACGGACGCAAAGCGTGTATAATGAATTAGATAAACATCAGCAATTCCGGGAGGAAAGCCAATGAAGATCCTGCATATGATCTCCGGGGGCGACGTGGGCGGCGCCAAGACCCACGTCCACACGCTTCTGGCGGGACTGACCAAGAGTGAGGACGTGATGCTGGCCTGCTTTGTGGAGGGCCCCTTTGCCCAGGAGGCCCGGGAGCTTGGCATTCCCACGCAGGTTCTGACAGGCTCGGTGAGCCGCACCGTCCGGCAGCTGACGGAGCTGGTCCGCGCCGAGGGCTTTGAAATTCTGCACTGCCACGGCTCCCGGGCGAATCTGGTGGGAAGCCTGCTGAAGAAAAAGACCGGTCTGCCCACGGTGTCCACGGTCCACAGCGACTACCGTCTGGACTACATGGGCCGCCCGCTGGCCGCTCTGACCTACGGCAGCATCAACAAGCTCGCGCTGCGGAGGATGGACTTCTGGATCGCCGTCTCGGAGCCGACCGCCGATATGCTCCACGAGCGGGGCTTTGACCCCAACCGAACCTTTACGATCTCCAACGGCGTGCGCTTTGATCTGGGCGCTCCCGCCCTGAATCGGGAGGACTACCTGCGGAGCCTGGGAATCGAGCCGGAGCCCGGCATGACCGTCTTCGGTATTGCCGCCCGCATCAACCCGGTCAAGGACATGGGGACGCTGATCCGGGCCTTCGCCCGGACTGTGGCGGTCTGCCCCAAGGCCCGGCTGATCATCGCCGGCGACGGGGAGCAGCGAAAGCAGATGGAGGAGCTGGCGGCGGAGCTCTGTCCGGCCGGGACCGTGGTCTTTGCCGGCTGGGTCTCCGACACGCACAGCTTCTATTCCGCCATCGACGTCAATATGCTGACCTCCCTTTCCGAGGGTTTCCCCTACGCCCTGCCCGAGGGCGCCAGCCGCCGCTGCGCGACCATCGCCTCCCGGGTGGGCGGCATTCCCGGCCTGGTGGAGCACGAGGTCAACGGCCTGCTCTTCACGCCCAGGGACGTGGATACCCTGGCATCCTATATGATCCGGCTGGCCGAGGACCCGGCCCTGCTGAAGACCTACGCCGACCGGCTCTACGAGGACGCCCGGGCAAGATATTCCGTGGAGGCTACCGTGGCCCGGCAGAAGGAAATCTACGCGGCGATCCTCCGCCGCAGCGCCCGGGCCGCGGCCCGGCCCAGGGACGGCGTGCTGATCTGCGGGGCTTACGGCAAGGGCAACGCCGGAGACGATGCCATCCTCTGCGCCATGGTGGAGGCCCTGCGCGCGCAGGACCCGGATCTTCCCCTCTACGCTACCTCCCGTACCCCTGCCAGGACCGCCCGGGAGACGGGCGTCGGCAGCGTCTACACCTTCCATCCCTGGAAGCTGCGCCGCCGCATGAAGCGCTGCGCCCTCTACCTCTCCGGCGGCGGCAGTCTGATTCAGGACGCCACCTCCTCCCGCTCCCTCTGGTATTATCTCAACTCCCTCCGCACGGCCAAGCGCCTGGGCTGCCGGGTGATGATGTTCGGCTGCGGCGTCGGCCCGGTTCGCAAGCCAGCCAACCGCCGCCGGGCGGCCGACACGATCAGCCGCTTCGTGGACCGGATCACCCTCCGCGACGCCGCCTCCGCCCGGGAGCTGGAGGCGCTGGGCGTCCGGGAGGTTCCCGTCCGGATCACCGCGGATATGGCTTTCCTGGTGCCTCCGGCTCCGGAGGGCCGCGTGGCGGCATTCTGCGGGGCCAATTCGCGCCGCCCCTTCTCTCCGGAGGAACGGCTGCTGATCCTTGCCCCGCGGCCCTGGAGCGGCAGCCGGGCGCACGCGGCGGCCTTTGCCGCCGCAGCGGTCCACGCGCAGAAGGAGCGCGGGCTGCTTCCCGTCCTGCTGGCGATGGAGCCTGCCAAGGACCTGCAAATCTGTGAGGAGATCGCGGCCCTTGCCAAGGCCGGGGGCGTGATTTGCCCGCTGGTCGAGGCGCCGGAGGACGCCAGCCTGGTGGTGGGTCTGATCCGTCAGGCCGACGCGGTGCTGGGCATGCGCCTGCATTCGCTGATCTTTGCCGCCGCCCAGGGCACGCCCTTCGCCGGAGTGGCCTACGACCCGAAGGTGACCGGCTTCGTGGATTACATGGGCCAAGGCCTCTGCTGTACCCTGGAGGAGGCGGACGCCGCCCGGCTCTGCGCCATGGTGGACGGGCTCAGCCTCTGCGACGGGGCGGAGTTCCGCACCGCCGCCCAGCGCCTGCGCGGCCTGGCCGCAGAGAACACCGAGGAGGCCTTCGCCCTGCTGCAGGACGGGGTAAATTGAACATGCAAACATTTTCACGTTGAAAGAATAAAGAAGGGTCAAACATGAAACAAAACCGTATCGCCTACACCACCACTCTGAAGAACCCCCTGGTTTGGCTCTCGGCGCTGCTGGCGCTGGCGGCCCTGGCGGGCTTTATTGCCCGGGCCTTTGGCTGGCAGAGGCCCGACGCCGGCTTCTGGACGCTCTGCTTCCGGACCGTTCTGCCCGCGCTGGCAGCGCTGTTCTTCGCCTATCAGCTTACAGTCCGGGGCAAGGACCGGGTCTACCGGCTCTCCCTGCCCTTCTGGCTGCTGACGCTCACGCTGATCTGGTGCGGCTGGACCGCTCTGGCCTGGTACTGGGCGCTGCTGCTGACGCTGGCGGCGCTGGTCTCGGCCTGGCTGATCCACCGGGCTCTGGCGGGTAGGCTCCGGGGCGAGTGGCTGCTCATCGTGATTCCCGGCCTCTGGATGTGCTGGATTATCGTCTCCGATGCGCCGGCGTATTGGCAGAACCCCATCACGTCCGCCCCCGCCTGGATGACCTGGATCCCGGAGCTGCTGCTCCTGGCGGCGTATATTCCCCTCTGCTTTGCGCTGAAGAAGCCGGAGGACGGCAAATATCACCCCACCTGGGGCGACCGGAACGACGGCCGCAGAATCCGCAGTCTTCCGCCCATCTCCGTGGTGGGGACCTACATCATGCCGGAGCGGAACCAGGCCAACGTCTTCTTTCAGGATAAGCTGGAGATCACGGCCCTGGAGAAATACATCCGGGCCAAGCGGGCCGCGGGCTTCGAGCAGTTCGGCATGACGGAGGCCCTGCTGGCGGCCTACGTGCGGACGGTCTCCAAGTTCCCGGGCGCCAACCGCTTCATCTCCGGCGAAAAGATCTTCAGCCGCGGCGACGACCTTCAGTTCTGCATGACCGTGAAGAAGGACATGACCATGGACTCCCCGGACACCGTCATCAAGGTGCATCTCAAGCCCGGCGACAGCGTGGAAACGGTCTATCACAAGTTCCACGACACCCTGGCGAACGCCAAGAAGTCCATGGAGCTGGACTCCGGCCTGGACGGGGCCGCCGCCTTCTTCGGCCTGATCCCCGGCGTATTCTTGAAATTCACAGTCTGGCTGCTGAAGCTGCTGGACTACTTCGGCCTGCTGCCCCGCCTCATTCTGGAGCTGAGCCCCTTCCACGGCTCCATCTTCTTCACCTCCATGGGCTCCCTGGGCATTCCGGCAGTCCTCCACCATCTCTACAACTTTGGCAACCTGCCCATCTTCCTGGCCTTCGGCCGGAAGTTCCGGGTCAATGAGACCCAGGACGACGGCTCCGTGGTCAGCCGCAAGTATATGGACTACACTTTTAACGTGGACGAACGGATCGTGGACGGCTTCTATTACGCCGCCCTGATCAAGTACTTCCACAAGCTGCTGCTGCACCCCGAACGGCTGGACGATCCCGACATGGAACTCAACGAGGACATTCCCTGAGCTGTTCCCGCGCTGTGCGCGCACACCATTCCGCTGAAACAGAAAGAAGGAGGAACCCACCATGAAACACGGCAAGCTGCTCGCGCTGCTCCTCTGCCTGCTGCTGACGGCCCTTTTGCTGGCTGCCTGCGGCAGCCTGACGTCCCCCGCCGAAACTGTCAATCCCGCCGTCAGGGCCGCCGCCGGAACCTACGTGGGCCAGTATACCAAGCTGGTCGGCAGCGAGACCAAAAACGAGGAGGTCTTTTCCCTGACCCTGAAGGAGGACGGAACCGGCGTCCACGCCCGGAACGACATGGAATTCAAGGTCACCTGGACCCTGGAGGGGGAGAGCTTCAGCATGAAGGAGACCTTCATCGGCGATCCCATTCTCTACACCGGCACCCTGAAGGACGGAGTTCTGGACATCGTCAACGGCGACCCCGACACGCCGTTCACCTACAACTACGTGTACAAGAAGCAGTAATACTGAACTCCCATAGAAACCTTTAATCTGTTCCGGCAGGAATTGTGCCATACTTCGTTGTCGTCCTTGCCGGGCGTCAAGCCCGCCTGCGTCCTCCGCCTCGTCTGGCGCAATTCCTGCACGAAACATTCTTCAATC
>JAFWTG010000065.1 GCA_017519005.1 Oscillospiraceae bacterium
GATTGAAGAATGTTCCGTGCAGGAATTGCGCCAGACGAGGCGGAGGACGCAGGCGGGCTTGACGCCCGGCAAGGACGACAACGAAGTATGGCACAATTCCTGCCGGAACAGATTAAAGGTTTCTATGGGAGTTCAGTATGAAACCAGGCCCGTTCCTGCTTCAGCTCCTCCTGGAGCTTCGCGGCGCTCCATTGGACGTTGGTGGGCGTCACCATGGCCTTCAGGGAGACGGGCGGCAGATTCCGCTCCCGGAAGAAGCGGAGCAGATCCCCCAGCATCCGGTCCCGAAACGCGAACATCACCAGCATTTCCTCCCGCCCGGCTCCGGCGGGCAGGGCGGCGGGCGCGCGCGCAAAGCCCGGCAGCTCCAGCAGAGCGCCGAGACTTTGGTTCCAATCCCCGTCCGGAACCTCCACGGCTTTGATCCCCGCGGCGTTCAGATGGGACCGAATGGCCGCCAGCCGTCCGGGGTCCTTCAGCCCGAAGAGCAGGACTGTGGGCTGCGGCAGGGCTTGCGTCGTCATGCCTTGTCCTCCTCCCCGAAAATCAGCCGGTCCAGCGCCCGGGCCACACCGCTCTCGTCGCAGCTCCCGGTCACGAAGTCCGCGGCGGCCCTGGCCTCCGGTCCCGCGTTGGCCATGGCCACGCCGATCCCGGCGGCCTCCAGCATGGAGACGTCGTTCAGGTCGTCTCCGAAGGCCATCGTTTCCGTCCGCGCCGCGCCCAGATACTCCGCCAGCCTTGTCAGCGCCACGCCCTTCCGGGCGTCCATGCTGTTGAGCTCCACGTTCCGGGGAATGGAGCTGGTCACGGCCAGGTCCGGGAAGCGGAGCGCCAGCTCCTCCATGGCCCGCGCCCGGAGCTCCATATCCTGAAAGAACATCATCAGCTTCTGCACGCCGTGTCCCATCGCGGCCAGATGGGCCTTCAGCTCCGGCACGGGGGTCCGCAGCTTCTGCAGCATCTCCAGGCTGTGCTTCGTGGGAGCGAAGTCCGCGGATCGCGCGTAGTGGGCCTGACTCATCCAGCCCCAGCCGTCCATGTAGCAGTCGTAGATCACCGGCAGGCTGTCCAGGTACTCCAGCACCTCCACGGCCCGCTGCCAGGGGATGACCGATTGGAACAGAGACTGTTGGTTCCGGATATCGTAGATTTCCGCGCCGTTGACGGTGATGGCGTAGTGCAGATAGGGGAGGCTGCGGACGTTCTCGGGGATCGCCCCGTAGAAGCGTCCCGTGGCCGGGACGATCTCAATTCCCGCCTCCGCGGCCCGCCGCAGGGCGGCCTCGTTCTCCGCCGTCAGCGCCTTGTCGGTGGTCAGCAGAGTCCCGTCCAGATCCAGGGCAATGAGCTTGATCCGATTTCGTTCCATTTGCTTGCGCTCCCCCGGCTCAAACCAGCTTCAGCACGCGAACGTCCCGGTCCACCGCCGCGGCGAAGCGCGCGAAGTCCCCCGGGGACCCGGCCACGCTGCCGTAGTGGATGGGGACGACGACGGCCGGCCTGATGCGGTTTGCCAGCTCGGCTGCCTCACGGGCGTCCATGGTGTACTTGCCGCCGATGGGCAGCATGGCCACGTCGCAGCGGACCGCGGCGGCCTCCGGGGTGGCGTCGGTGTCGCCGGCCACGTAGAGCCGCAGCCCGTCGATCTCCAGCACGTAGCCCACCCAGCTGTTGGCTCTGGGGTGGAAGGGCTTGCCGGGGTTGTAGGCCGCCACGGCCTCAAAGGGGAAGCCCAGGGCCTCGCCGCGGTCACCGGGCCGCACGGTGATTACGCGGCGGCCAGCCGTCACGGAAGCCGCCTTCTCCCGGCTGGTTTCGGGCAGGACAAAAACCGTGTCCGGCCTGCTCACCCGGGCGACGTCCTCCGGCGAGCAGTGGTCAAAGTGGTCGTGGGTGAAAAAGATCAGGTCCGCGTCGTGGGGGGCGGTCTTCAGCGCAAAGGGGTCCACGTAGACGACCTTGCCCGCCGCGGCGATCCGCACGCTGCTGTGCGCGTTGACGGAGAGGGCTTTCAGAAAGGCTTCGATCCGATGCTGTTCCATAGTCTCACGCTCCTTTTGTTTTTTCTTATTGTAGCATATCGCCGTTCTGCCGTCAATGAAAACTGACGGAGCAGGGAAATCCGCTTCCGGCAGCCGGACAGAAATTTGCAAATCATTCGCTTTTCTTCTTGACAAATGTCGGGGCCGGTGCTATATTGTACAGCGGAATTTGAGAACTGTTTGCAAATTGGAGGACCTGCCCATGCAAGCCTATATGACCCAGCCCCGGAAGCGGCTGATTACTTATCTCCACAGCCACGCGGACGAGACGCTCTCCGCCGGGCAAATCGCGCAGGACCTGCCGGAGATCAGCGTCAGCGCCGTCTACCGCAATCTCTCCGCTCTGGAGCAGGACGGCACGGTGCGCAAGGTGGCCAAGTCCGGCAGCCGGGAGGTCTTCTACCAGTACATGAAGGCCGAGGAGTGCAAGGCCCACCTCCACCTGAGCTGCAAGCAGTGCGGCAAGACCTTCCACATGGACGAGGCCGAGACCCAGGCGCTGCTGGACTCCGTCGCCCGTGTGGACGGCTTCACCGTGGACCGCAGCGACACCGTGCTCTACGGCGTCTGCAGCGAATGCAAAAAGGCCATGTAACGCGGAGCGCCCGCGCACACCGAATACAGAAAGTTGAAATCGTATTTATGAAGCATCGTATTGTGATCCTGATCCTCTGCGCCGCGCTGGCGCTGAGCCTTTTCTCCGGCTGCTCCGCCGAGGGCAGCACCGCTTCCTCCACCCGCCCCGACCTGACCGGCAAGGCCGTTTCGGTGGTGGCCACCGTATTCCCGATCTACGACTGGACCCGCCAGATCATCGGGGAGAACAGCGACCGGGTTGCCCTGACGCTCCTGCTGGACAAGGGCGCCGACTTTCACAGCTATCAGCCCACGGTGGAGGACATGTTCAAAATCTCCACCTGCGATCTGTTCCTGTACGTGGGCGGCGAGTCCGACAAGTGGGTACCCGACGCGCTGGCCCAGTCCACCAACAAGGACCTGAGCGCGCTCTGCCTGCTGGACGCCCTGGGCGCGGCCGTCCGGGAGGAGGAGACCCCCGAGGGGGCGCAGGCGGAGGAAGAGGAGGAGGGAGAAGGCCCCTCCTATGACGAGCACGTCTGGCTCTCCCTGCGCAACGCCGAGACGCTCTGCGCCGCAATCTGCGACGCCCTCTGCGCCAAGGACCCGGCGGGGGAGAGCGTGTATCGGGCCAACTGCAAGGCCTATACGGAGAAGCTCTCCGCGCTGGAGGCGCAGTACGCCGCCGCTGTGGAGGCCGCGCCCCGCAGAACCCTGCTCTTTGCCGACCGCTTTCCCTTCCTCTATCTGGCAAAGGATTACGGCCTGAACTGCTATGCAGCCTTCTCCGGCTGCTCTGCGGAGTCTGAAGCCAGCTTTGAGACCGTGAGCTTTCTGGTGAACAAGCTGGACGAGCTGGAGCTGCCCTGCGTCATGAAGATCGAGAGCTCCAACTCCCGTCTGGCGGAGACCATCATTTCCGGCTCTAAGGCGAAGAACGCCCAAATCCTGGAGCTGGACTCCCTGCAGACCGTCACCGCCCAGGGCGTCGCCGAGGGCGTCACCTATCTCGGCGTGATGGAGCAGAACCTGGAGGTTCTGAAGACCGCGCTGAATTAAACAAATCGGGATTTGACGAGATGCTGCGTAGGGCGGCCAGACCCCTGGCCGCCGCGATAACCGCCAGCGTGACGGCGGCGGCCTGGGGTCAGGCCGCCCTACGCAAGAACCCGACAAATCCGAATCTGTCGCAAGGGAGGAAAGCGCATATGGCTTTGCTCAGCTGCCAGGATCTCTCGCTCGGCTACGAGGGCAAGGCGATTCTGGAAAACCTCAGCTTTACCGTGGATACCGGAGACTATCTCTGCATTGTGGGAGAAAACGGCTCCGGCAAAACCACGCTGATGAAGACCATTCTGGGGCTGATCCATCCGCTGAAGGGGAAGATCGTCACCGGCGACGGTTTGCTCCAGCAGGAGATCGGCTACCTGCCCCAGCAGACCCTGGTGCAGCGGGATTTCCCCGCCAGCGTCTATGAGATCGTCCTCTCCGGCTGCCAGGGACGGAAGGGCCTGCGGCCCTTCTATTCCAAGGCGGACAAGGAGCTGGCATGGAAGAACATCCGGCGCATGGAACTGGTGCCCCTGGCCCGGCGCTGCTACCGGGAGCTCTCCGGCGGCCAGCAGCAGCGGGTCCTCCTGGCCCGGGCGCTCTGCGCCACGAAGAAGCTCCTGCTGCTGGACGAGCCCGTGGCGGGGCTGGACCCCAAGGTCACGGCGGAGATGTATCAGCTGATCTCCGACCTGAACCGGAAGGACGGCATCACCGTCGTCATGATCTCCCACGACCTGGAGGCCGCTCTGCGCTGCGCCACCCACATACTCCACATCGGCGCCCGGGTCTACTGCGGCACCGTGGAGGGCTATCTGCAAAGCGAAACCGGCTCGCACTGGATGGCGAAGGGAGGAGCAGAGGCATGAGTCAACTGCAGCTCTATTTGCAGCAGCCCTTCGTCCAGCGCGCCCTGCTGGTGGGCGTGCTGGTGGCCCTCTGCGCGGGCCTGCTGGGCGTGACCCTGGTGCTGCGCCGCTTTTCCTTCATCGGCGACGGCCTGAGCCACGTGGCCTTCGGGGCCATGGCGGTGGCCGCCGTGGCCGGGCTCACCAACGACATGCTGCTGGTGATGCCCGTGACGATCCTCTGCGCCGTGCTGCTGCTGGCGGCGGGGACCAACACGAAGATCAAGGGCGACGCCGCCGTGGCCATGATCTCCGTGGGCGCGCTGGCCGTGGGCTATCTGCTGATGAATCTCTTCCCGCCCCGGGGCAAGGGCAATATCTCCGGGGACGTCTGCACCACTCTCTTCGGCAGTACCTCCATCCTGACGCTGACGCCGCTGGAGGTCTGGCTGTCCGTTGCCCTGTCCGTGGTGGTTGTGCTTTTCTTCCTCCTGTTCTACCACAAGATCTTCGCGGTCACCTTTGACGAAAGCTTCGCAGCCGCCACCGGCGTCAAAACGAAGCTCTACAATCTCCTGATCGCCGTGATCATCGCGGTGGTGGTGGTCCTGGCCATGAAGCTGGTGGGCTCCCTGCTGATCTCGGCGCTGGTGGTCTTTCCGGCGCTGTCGGCCATGCGGGTCTTCAAGAGCTTCCGGACCGTGTCGATCTGCGCGGCCTGCATCTCGGTGCTCTGCGCCGTGGCGGGCATCCTGGTCGCCGCCGTGGCCGGCACCCCCGTGGGCTCCACCATCGTCGTGGCGGATATTGCCGTGTTTGCGATCTTCTCCCTGATCGGCTTCCTGCGCGCCCGATAAGGGCCGCACCGCGCGCCGTACGGCGCCATATTGATTGGAGGTATCTTCTATGAAAAAGCTGCTTGCCCTGCTGCTCTGCGTTCTGAGCCTGCTGGTCCTGACGGCCTGCAAGGGAGAGAAAGCGCCGGAGGGCGGAACCGCGTCCGACTCAGACGAAATGCCCTCGGTGCTGGACCAGATGGAGTACGCCGTTTATCAAAACGTGTTTTTCAACAAGCAGGCCGACGACTATCTGGGCAAAACCCGGAGCGTGGAGGGCACTCTGGCCAGAGTCCGGGACGCCTTCAGTCAGAAGACCCGCTACTACGTCTGGGGCTACATGGACGCCACCAAGTGCTGCGACTGGCAGTGGGAGTTTGTACCGGAGGACCCGGAGAGCCTGCCGCCCAGCGGCAGTCTGGTCCGGCTGAGCGGCACCATGACCCGCGACGAGGCCGCGCTGGACAAGATCTGGTTCACCGATGCGGCGCTGGAGCTGAAAACCCGCTATGAGCCTGTGGCCTGCGACGTGGATATGACCACCATGAGCGCCACCCTGGAGCGGGTCCAGCTGCTGAACATGCAGTACAAGCCGGACTACTTCCAGGGAAAGACCCTGCGCCTTTACGGTCGGGTCTTTCAGCTGGATTCCATCCAGCATCCTTACTACGACAACAGCTGGACCCAGAAGCTCAGCGGCGGTATGGCGCTGCCCGCCATCGGCACCATGGTCGTCGTGAGCGGCAGCTGGAAGGACAACGCCGTCCAGGTCACGGACGTGACGCCCAGCTCGGCCTACTGAGTTTTTTTCGAATATGGGACGAAGAAACCGTCCGGCTCTGCGCTGTCGCAGGGCCGGACGGTTTCTGATTGTTGCTTATCATGAACTCCCATAGAAAGTTTTCATCTGTTTCGGCAGGAATTGTGCCATACGTCGTTGTCGTCCTTGCCGGGCGTCAAGCCCGCCTGCGTCCTCCGCCTCGCTTGGCGCAATTCCTGCTCGAACCGTTTTTCAATCTTTCCAGGGGAGTTCAGTGTTACATCTGCTGCAGGCCCTGGTATACGGCGTCGCCGAAGCCGAGGATCGCACAGAAGATGGGGGAGAGGAAAAGCATACCGATGCCGAAGCCGGTGCTCTTCCCATAGGCGTGGGCCATCTTGATGATGGATTTGATCGCCCAGTAGATGTTGTAGAAGGGGATCAGCAGACGGAACATGGCGGTGCCGCGTCCGCAGATGATCTCGTACTCCACCCAGAGGTTGTAGATGGGAATCAGAACGGCCCAGCCTGGCTTGCCGGCCTTGGTGTAGACTCGCCACATGGCGATCAGCATGATCACGCTGATGACGATGGAGGGGATCAGCGTGGCTGCGCTGAGCTTGAATTGCACCTGGTAATGTGTGTCCAACATGGTTCAGTTCTCCTTTTCTTTAGACTGTGCTGTCATTATATCCCAGAGTCATGGCCTTGTCTAGCCGGATTTGCCGCTCCGGATGCTTCACGACAGGGGGCGAAAGTTTGCGTCCTCCCAGTCCTCCGGGTTCTCCTGTACCTTGTACTCCGTGGGAGCGACGATGGGCTCCACCGCGTCGAAGTCGAAATAGTACAGGCTCAGATGGCCGCCGACGGAGCCGTCCGCGGTCGCATCTTCCCCGTGCGCAGCCAGAAGCGCGGCGAAGAGCGCGTCCAGATCCAACGTGAAGCAGGTCATCCGGCCGCTGGCCTCGTCGATCCGGAAGATCAGAGGGAAGCGCATATTTGCCAGCTCCTCCTCGTCCCCGGCGTCGGTCAGCTCAGACAGCGAAGACAGCATATCGGTGGAATTGCTGCCGTTCAGGAAGCCGCCGACCACCTGGAAGAGGGCGGCGAACTGCTCCGGGCCGGCGTTGACGGTCAGCACGTACTCGCTGCCGTCCTTGGCGGTGCTGATCTCCAGCGCGTCGTAGTCCGGCGCAGCGGGGGTCTCGTCGGGATCAGCCTCCTCCGGCTCAGACTCGGAGCGCAGGAAGCTCTGCTCCTCCTCGTCCCATTCGTAACGGACCAGGGTATTGTCCTCCGCGAAGCTGTACTCCTCCATGGGGAACTCCATGCCGAGCACAGACATGGAGCCCTTTAGATGCGTGGCTTTGGGGTCCATGGTTGCGGCGCCGTCGGCTTTGAGGCTGATGCCCATGGAAATGCTCTCGCTGGTGATCTCCTCCAGGAACTCCAGGCGGAAGCCCAGGGAGTTCAGGGCAGCCATCTTCTCGGCGGCCTCCTTCAGCAGCTTCGCGCCGTCCGCTTCCACGGGGACGGGGGCGCTGCTGCTCTCCGGCTCGGTGGACTCGGCAGCGGCGGGCGTCTCCGTGGCAGGCGCTTCCGTGGCGAGCGCTTCGGTGGAGGCGGGTTCGCTCTGGTATCGCGCAGCTGTCTCGGCGGCAGGCGCGGCAGTGGTGTCGAGGGTCTTCTCGTCCTTGCAGCCGGCGAAGAGGCTTGCCGTCAGCAGCAGGACCAACAGGATCGCAATCAGTTTTTTCACGGTCGGTTCTCCTTTCAGTCGTTTGGATCAGTATTCCAGCTGCTCCACGGTATAACCCTCGGCCCGGAGCAACTCCACCAGGCCGTCCTCACCGATCAAGTGGGCCGCGCCCACGGCGAAGAAGACCTTGTCGCCGGCCTTCAGCCATTCCACGGCCTTGTCCCGCATGCCCAGATTCCGCTGGGTGAGCATTTTGTCGTTGTAGTCCTCCAGCAGGGCAATCTGCGCTTCGGTCAGCTCGGTCTCGCTTTCGTCCTCCTCGTCCTCCAGGACGGCGGCCAGCTCTTCATAGTTCCCCTTCAGCCAGGCGTCGTAGAGCTCTTGAACCTCCTCGCCGTACTCGTCCAGATTGTCCAGCGTGTTTTCGATCAGCAGCAGATTCAGCTCGTCGGAAAAGCTCGCCAGCAAGCTGTACTGGAGCTCGGCGCTCTCCACGTCCCGGACCTCGATCTGCTTGTCGTAGCAGTGGCGGATCAGGGAGCGGTCCATGCCGATCTCCATGTCAAAGTCGGTGCGGGTGATCAGAGCGGCCTGCTCCACCAGAGTAGACCACATGGAGAGATTGTACATCTCCATGAACCGCGGCGACAGGCCCGCCTCATCCAGCAGGGCGGAGGCCTTTTCAAAGGTCTCCTTCGGCATGTGGTCGGAGATCCGCGTGCCGTCGGACAGGACAAACTGCTGCATGGACTTCACCTGGGCGGCCAAATCCGACTCATAGGCCACCAGATCGAACTCCACGGCCAGCGCCTCGCAGCCGTCCAGATAGGGGATCAGCTTCTGCAGCGCCGTGTCGATCCGCTCGTCGCCCACGTGGATGGTGCCGAAGAGCAAGCCCTCCTGGCCGTCCTCGCCGGTCACGCGGAACAGCATAGGGTGAACCGCGTCCGCGTCGATGGGCGTCGGGTCCGCGGGCTCCGTGTCCGCGGGCGTCGTGTCGTCCTGCGTGGAATCCGCCGGTTGCGTGTCAGGCGGCGTCGTGTCCGCCGGCCCGGCGGTCGTCGGCACGGGCTGGACCGCTTCCGTGGAGACGGGCGCGTCGGAGGCGGGCTCCGTCGGCGTGGCCGCGTTCCCGCAGCCGACCAGAAGGGTAAGCAGAAAAACAAGCGTCAAAAGCAGAGACAGCTTTTTCATAATACCTCCAAAGAAATTCAAAAATCGGGATTTGTCGGGCTCTCGCCGTAGGGCGGCCTGACCCCAGGCCGCCGCGATAACCGCCAGCGTGACGGCGGCGGCCTGGGGTCAGGCCGCCATACGCAAGAACCCGACAAATCCGAATTGTCAGTTCCCCCGCGGCTGGCCGCAGCCTGCGCAGATGGAGCGGTCGGTCCGGTTTTGGGTGCCGCAGACGGGGCAGAGCCAGGATTTTCCCTGATAGCCCTTGGGACGGCCGCAGGCGGCGCAGACCGTCCGGCTCTCGCGATTCTGTTTGCCGCAGTAGCTGCAGGTCCAGCTGTCCGACCGGCGCTTCGTCCCGCACAGCTTGCAGACTTCGGCGCTGTCGTCGTTGGCGATGCCGCAGACAGGGCAACTCCAGGTGACGGCGGGCGGGAAGCGCCTGCGCTGACAGGCCGTGCAGCGGCTCTCGGTCTCCGGGTTTTCCTGGCCGCAGCCCTCGCAAATCCAGGTCAGCAGCGGGCGGTCCTTCGGCGCGCCGCAGCCCCGGCAAACCGTCTCCGACTTGAGATTTTCCGTGCTGCAGAAGGGGCAGCGCCAAGTGAGAACGGCGTTCTGCCCGCTGAGCGCGCCGCAGGCGGTGCAGCGCTTGTCGCTCTCGTTGTTCTGTTGGCCGCAGGCCGGGCAAACCCAGGTGCGGAGCAGGGGAACGGGGCGCTCGCTTTCCGGGACCTCTTTCGTGCCGCGGAGGCTCCGCAGCAGAAGGAAGAGACCGAAGAGCACCAGCGCCAGCGACGCCCAGAAGGCAGAGTCCGCCAGCTCGGCGAAGTCCGACATCCCCCGGGCCAGCTCGCCCGCGTACCAGTCCGAGCGGCGAACGAGAAAGAGCAGAACGCTCAGCACGACGCCGGAGATCAGAACGGAAAGACCAATCTTTTTCATGGCGAAACCTCAAAGCATCCGAAGCCGCCGGGCAGGACCGTAAACGCCTCGCCGTCCCGGTAACAGGCCTGGGACATCAGGCTGTGGTGCGCCCGGACCCGGAGGGGATCGCCGGTGCGGTTGACGCAGCAGAGAACGCTCTGGCCCTCGGCCTGCCGCAGGAAGGCGATCTTGCCGCCGCCCGCGACGGTGACCCGGACCGTGCCGGTTTTCAGCGCGGGGCTGTTGTTTTTGAGCTGACCCAGAGAGCGGAAGAACTCCGTGAAGCGACGGTCCTCATGCCCCCAGGGAAAGCAGCCCCGGTTGAAGGGGTCCCGGCAGCCCTCCATGCCCGCCTCGTCCCCGTAGTAGATGCAGGGACAGCCCGGCAGGGCGTATTGGAGGAAGGCGGCCATGCGCAGACGTTCGAAGGCGAATTCCCGCTGCTCCCAGCTGAGCCGCACCTGAGCCTGGTAGCTCCGGTCGCCCTGAAAGTCGCCCACCAGATTGGTGAGGATGCGGGGCGTGTCGTGGGTGCTGAGAGAGTTCATCAGCACCTGGAGCACCTGGGGCGGGTAATTCTCCGCGATGGTCATGATGGACTCGCCCAGAGCCGTTCCGTCGTCCTGGCTGCGCAGGAAGGCGATGATGGCCGAGCGCCAGGGATAATTCATCACGCTGTCCAGCTCGCCGTCGATAAAATAGCGGCGGCGGACCGAGTAGGCGGACTTGTTGGAGGCGTCCTCCCAGACCTCGCCCAGCAGCAGGGCGTCGGGCTTGATCTGCCGGAGCCTGCCCTTGAAGCGCCGGATGAACTCGTCCGGCAGCTCGTCGGCCACGTCCAGGCGGAAGCCGTCGGCGCCCAGGCCCAGCCAGTGGGCGATGACGCTGTCCTCGTCCCGGATGACGTAGTCCAGGTAGGCCTCGTCCAGCTCGTTGACGTTGGGCAGGGTGTCGAAGCCCCACCAGCTGTCGTACTTGTCCGGGAAGTGCTGGAAGTGATACCAGCTGTAATAGGGGGAATCCTTCCCCCGGGAGACCGCGCCGGTTCCGAAGACGCCGTTTCGGTCGAAGTAGACGGAGTTGGCGCCGGTGTGGGAGTAGACCCCGTCCAGAATCACCTTCATATCCAGCCGGTGGGCGGCGGCGCAGAGGGAGCGGAAGTCCTCCTCGGTCCCCAGCATGGGGTCGGGGCGCTTGTAGTCGGCGGTGTCATAGCGGTGGTTGGAGAAGGCCATGCCGATGGGATTCAGATAGAGGATTCCGACGCCCAGGCTGTACAGATAGGGCAGTCTGGACTCGATGCCCCGGAAATTGCCGCCGAAGAAGTCGTTGCAGAGAATTTCCCCGGACTCCGGGTCCGGCAGATACGCGGGTATGCCGCCCCAATCCTCCCGCAGAATATAGGGCTGCAGCTTATCCTTCAGATCCACCTTCCCCTCCCGCGCAAAGCGGTCCGGGAAAATCTGGTACATGACCCGGCCGCGGAAATCCGCGGGCACGGTGAAATCCGCCGGCACCACGCTGAGCTGCCAGCGGTCTCCCTCCTCCATATTGGTTTCGCGGCCCTGCTTGAACAGGCGGAAGACGCCGTCCCTGGCAGTGATGCGGAACCAGTAGAAGTAGAGCCCCTTGGCGTCCAGGGAGAACTCGCACTTGAAGACGTCGTAGTCCCCGTCTCCCCCGGCCCAGGTGAAAAAGAGCTCCAGGGCAGGGTCGTCGCCCTCCCGCTCCAGAACCAGCTGGACGAAGCGGGCCTCCACGTCTCTGGGAATCTTGACCCGAACGGTGCAGGCCTCTCCCACGGTCAGAACGCCGAAGGGGCGTTTATATTCTGTGTCGCGGCTGTCGTATAAGATACGCATAAGCACTCCTCAGGAAATACAAAATGCAAGATGCAACGTGCAAAATCAGGCATCAGGCATCAGGCAATAGGCAATAGGCAATAGGGGACGGCGAAGCGATTACACGGGAGCATTTTCCCTGATCCTTCTCCGCTGCTCCTGCCGGGGCCTATACGGAAAGGTGAAAGGACAAAAGGGCGATGATCGAAAGAATCACAAACGAAGAATGAAAAAACGAAGAATGAAGAATGAATTGGAACTCCATTTTTCATATGGCAATATGAAAAATACCTCCGTTTTTCATTTTTCATTCTTCATTTTTCATTGAACATTTGGAATTACAAATTCCAAATGTTCTTGGCGTACTCGGTGACGGAACGGTCAGCCGAGAAGATGCCGGCCTTGGCGACGTTCACCAGGCTCATGCGGTTGAAGCGGTACTTTTCGGCATAGGCCGCGTCCGCGTCCCGCTGGGCGCGCACGTAGTCCGCGAAGTCCGCCAGGCACATATAGGCGTCGGCCACGCCGAAGCGGTTGGTGGTCAGGCTGGCAACGATGTCGTCAAAGCGCTGACCCAGCACGCCGGAGGTGAGCATATCCAGCACGCGGCGGAGCTCCGGGGAGATGAAGGCATTGGGATCGTAGCCTCTGCGCCACAGCTCCTCCACCTCGGGCGTCTTCATGCCGAAGAGGAACATGTTTTCGTCGCCCACCTGCTCGTGGATCTCCACGTTGGCACCGTCCAGGGTGCCGATGGTCACCGCGCCGTTGATCATGAACTTCATGTTGCCGGTGCCGGAGGCCTCCTTGCCGGCAATGGAGATCTGCTCGGAGAGCTCGGCGGCGGGGATGATGATCTCGGCCAGGGAAACGCGGTAATCCTCGATGAAGATGACCTTCAGCTTATCCCGCACGTCGGGATCGCTGTTGACCAGGTTGGAAACCGCCACGATCAGGGAGATGATCTGCTTGGCGCGGATATAGCCGGCGCTGGCCTTGGCGCCGAAGATATAGGTCTTGGGCTGCCAGGGAGCGCTGGGGTTGTCCTTGATCTGGTTGTAGCGGTAGAGGATGTGCAGCACGTTCAGCATCTGCCGCTTGTACTCGTGCAGACGCTTGACCTGGACGTCAAACATGGAATCCGGGTTCACGTTGACGCCGTTGGCGTAGGCGATATACTTCGCCAGCCGGACCTTGTTCTCCCGCTTGATGGCGGCCAGACGGTCCAAAACGGTCTTGTCGTCGGCAAAGCGCAGCAGATCCTCCAGCGCGTTGGCGTCCTTCAGGAAGCCGTCGCCGATGAGCTCCTGCAGAAGCGCGGTGAGCTTCGGGTTGGACTGACAGAGCCAGCGGCGATAGGCGATGCCGTTGGTGACGTTCAGGAAGCGCTCGGGCTCGTACTGGTAGTAGTCGTGGAAGATGGTCTCCTTCAGGATCTCGGTATGCAGGGCGGAGACGCCGTTGATCTTGTGGCAGGCGGCCAGGCAGAGGTTGTGCATCCGGACCTCGCCGCCGGCGATGACGGCCATCCAGTTCAGCTTGCCCTCGTCGTTGCCGTAGAAGGCGCGGAGCTTCTCCATCAGGCGGCGGTTGATCTCCGCGGTGATGGCGTAGATCCGGGGCAGCTGCTCCTTGTAGAGCTCCACGCTCCAGCGCTCCAGCGCCTCGCTCATGACGGTGTGGTTGGTGTAGCTGAGGGTGCGGGTGGCAATGTCCCAGGCCTCGTCCCAGTCGAAGTCGTACTCGTCCATCAGCAGACGCATCAGCTCGGGGACGCAGAGGGCGGGATGGGTGTCGTTGATGTGAATGGCCACCTTGTCGGGCAGACTGCGCAGAGTGCCGTATTTCTTTCTGTGGGAGCGGAGAATGGTCTGCAGGGAGGCGGAGCAGAGCAGATACTGCTGCCGCAGGCGCAGGCGCTTGCCCTGGATGTGGTCGTCGGCGGGGTAGAGCACCTTGGAGATGGTCTCGGCCATGGTGTTCTGCTCCAGGGCGCGCACGTAGTCGCCCCGGGAGAAGGCCGCCATATCAAAGCTCTGGGGGAGCTTGGCGGACCAGAGCACCAGCTTGTTCACCGCGTCGCTGTGGTAGCCGGAGATATAGAGATTGTAGGGCACGGCCATCACGGTGGAATACCCATGCTGGGCCACCTTGAACTTGCCGTTGTCGTACCATTCGTGGACCTCGCCGCCGAAGCGGACCTCCACGGCGTCGTCCTCCTTGGGAACCAGCCAGACGTCGCCCATCTGGAGCCAGTTGTCGGGCAGCTCCATCTGCCAGCCGTCCACGATTTGCTGCTTGAAGATGCCGAACTCGTAGCGGATGGAATAGCCGGTGGCGGGGTAGCCCAGACCGGTGAGAGAGTCCAGATAGCAGGAGGCCAGACGGCCCAGGCCGCCGTTGCCCAGACCCGCGTCGGGGTCCAGAGCGTAGAGCTTCTTGATGTTAATGTTCAGGTCCTGAAGGGCCTCGGTGAAGACCTCCTCCATGCCCAGATTGAAGAGATTGTTCCGCAGGTTGGTGCCGACCAGGAACTCCATGGACATGTAGAAGACCTGCTTGCGCTGCTCCTGCTGATAGCCCCGCTTGAAGGCGCGGCGGCGGTCGTACATTCCGTTGCGGACCACGGTACAGAGAGCCTTGTAGGCTTGCTTGTCGGTGGCTTCGGTCATGTTGCAGCCGAAGAGCCGCATACAGGCTTTATTCAGAAGATCAATGGCTTCCGTTTTTGTCATAAACGTTTCCTCCGTATTTGGATTCCTACTTTTCGTAGGCAATGACCACCCGGCGGTTGGGTTCGGTGCCGGTGGAATAGGTGGTGACGTTGGGGACGTCCTGCAGGGTTGCGTGGATCACGTGACGCTCGTAGGCGTTCATGGGCTCCAGGGTCATGTTCTTGCGGTATTTGACCACCTTGGCAGCCATCTTCCGGGCCAGGTGACGCAGGGATTCCTCCCGCTTGCCGCGGTAGTTCTCGGCGTCCACCGTGACGCGGGTGCGCTTGGCGGCGTCGTGGTTCAGGGCGTAGTTGGCCAGGTGCTGGATGGCGTCCAGGGTCTCGCCGCGGCGGCCGATCAGCACGCCCAGGTCGTCGCCCGTCAGCTCCACGCCGATGGTCTCGGCGTCCTTGCGGAAGGCGTGGGGAACGGCGTTGGAGTCCATGCGCTCCAGCAGACCCTTGAGGAAGGTCTCGACACGCTCCTCCTGGGAGCCGGGCTCGGCGGGGGCGTATTCCTTGGACTCGGCCTTCTGGACGGCCTTGGCGGCCTCCTTGCGGGGCACCTGCTTCTTCGGCTGCTCGGGCTTTTCAACGCGCTCCTTCTTCTCGGGCTTCTCCAGCTTGGGAGCCTCCTTCCGGGGCTCCTGGGCGGGCGGCGCGGGCATCACGGGGGGCTTGGGCATTTCCAGAGGCTTTTCCAGCTTGGGCGCCTGCTTCTTGGGCTTGCGGGAGGCTGCGGAGAGGGCGGGGGCGGGCTCCACGGGCTTGGGATCGGGCACCTCGTAGCTCACCTTGACCTTGGCGGGGCTGGCGCCGATGCCGAGGAAGCCGGACTTGGCGTTCTCCAGAACCTCCACGGAAACAGCGTCGCGTTCAAGACTCAGCTCGGTCAGAGCGGCCTGGATGGCCAGGTCGATGCTCTTGCCGGTGGTGATAATATATTTCTCCATACTTACTCCTTGTTGTTCTTGTAGCGGTTGGGGTCGTAGTTTCTGCCGCGGCGGAAGGGGCGCTCACCCTCCAGCCTTGCGGCTTCGGCCTGCTGCTCGGCCTCGCGTTCGGCCTCGGTGACCTTGGAGGCAAGATAGGCGGCCTCCTTGGCGGCCTGCTCGTTCTTCTCGCGCTGCTGGAGCTTCTTCTTGCTGGCGCTGCCCACCATGCCGTCGGGATTCTCGGCCCGGCGCTGGGCGCGCAGACGCTCGCGCTCCGCCTCGATGGCGGCCTGCTCGGCGGCCTTCTGCTGCTTGATGGCGTCCTCCTCGTCGTAGACGCGCTTATAGTGCTTGGTCAGGAACACGTCCTGAATGATGCCCAGGGCGCCCTGTAGGAACCAGTACAGGGACAGGCCGGCGGGGGCGATGAAGCCGATATAGATCGAGAACAGGGGCATCATCAGGGTCATAGCCAGGTTGTTCTGGCCGGACTTCTTGGCCATTTCGACGTCCTGCTCGCCCTTTTCGTTGACGATGACCTTGTTGTTCATGCGCTGGCTGATCCACATGGAGAGCAGGTTGATGCCGCCGGAGAGCAGAGGCAGCAGGAACTGACCGATGGAGTTCCAGACGCCGTTCAGGCTGAAGTAGTTCCAGAACATCAGGTGGGGAACGGTGGCCAGCTCCACGCCCAGCATCCGGGTGTTCATGGTGATGATCTCAGGGGAGATGGCGGCCAGCTGATTCCGGACCACGTCGATGTGGGGAAGAGCCTCCATCTGCCAGTAGAAGCCGGTGACGTTGAGCTGCCCGATGGCAAGGCCGTTGGCCGCGTTGTGCTTGGCAAGGATAAAGACGTTCTGAATCTCAGCCACGGTCCTGGGCGTCACGTCGCCGTGGAACATCAGCCAGGAGATGGGCTCGCGGATGATGTAGTACAGCGGGATGAGCAGCAGCATGGGCAGCAAGGCCCACAGACAGCCGCCGCAGCCGCCGGCGCCCTCTTCGCGGTAGAGCTGGTTGACGGCCTGCTGGTAAGCCTGCTTGTCGTCGCCGAACTTCGCCTCCAGGGCCTTGACCTTGGGGGTGAGCCGGGACATCTTCATCATGCTCTTCTTGCTCATGGCGGAGGTGGGGAAGAGAATCAGCTTGACGATGACGGCAAAGAGGATCAGGGCGATGCCGTAGTTGCCGGTGATGTTGTAGAGCCAGCTCAGCAGATAGGAGAAGGGCAGCTTGACGTAGTCGAATACGCCCATCCGGACCTCGTCGGAAAGCTGGCTGACGTCAACGATCTGGAAGACGTAGCGATGGGAGCCGTCTTCATTGGTCACGTAGTAGAGCTTTTCGCCGGTACGGTCGTCGAGCTTATCCTTGCCGTCCTGGTCCTTTTCGGTCTCGACGGTCTGGCCGCTCGGGAGCGTGACGGTCTCATGGGTCTCGGCGTCAACCCAGACCATGGGGGTTGCGGCTGCCGTACAGCCGGAGAGCATCAGCAGGCCCAGAAGCGTCAGGGCCAGGAGCACGAGGCTGAGGCGGCGGGTCATTTTTCGTGTTTTCATTGTGTGTTCTCCAATACACAAGATGATTTTTGACCGGACGGAGTCCGGCCGCGGGGGAGTCTCGCTTGCGCGGGCTGCCCGATGATACGGCGTCCGCAGACGCTTGGTATCACGGCACAGGATCGAAATAGTCCCGTTTGGAAAACGGATGGCAGCGGCAGAGTCGGCGGGCGGCCAGGGCGCCGCCCTTCATAGCGCCGTACTTGCCGATGGCCTGTACGGCGTATTCACTGCAGGTGGGCTCGAAGCGGCAGCGACGGGGATAGGCGGGGGAGATATGGCGCTGGTAAAAGCGGATGAGAGCCAAAAACAACTTTTTCACGCCCGATCCTCCTCCTTTAATATATGGAGTTTCTTGCACTGCCGCAAAAAGCTCCTGCCCATTTCTCCGAAGTCTCCGTCGATGGCGGCGCTTCGGGCGACGATGACCAGATCGTAGCCCCGCTTGAGCCGGTTCTCATGAAGACGGTAGGTCTCCCGGATCCGCCGGCGGGCCCGATTGCGGTCCACAGCGCGCCCCAGCTTCACGCCGGTGGTGATGCCCAGCCGGTTTTCGCCGGTGCCGTTTTTGCGGGCGTACACAACGACAAAGCGGCCAACGGCGTTTTCACCCTTGGCATAGAGTCTGCGGAAGACGTGGTTCTGCTTCAAGGACTCCGTAAATTCCACTTGATTGCCTCCGAAAGCACGCATGTTGGTTACGGAAAACGTTCGGGGCGAACAGATTGACCATCCGTTCACCCCGAACTGTTCAAAGGCAATTCAACGGACTGCCTGACCGTTTTCCAATTCGCTTAGGCGGAAATGACGGCTCTGCCCTTCGCGCGGCGGCGGGCGAGGACCTTCCGGCCGTTGGCGGTAGCCATTCTCTTTCTGAAGCCGTGGACTTTGGATCTGTGACGCTTTTTGGGCTGATAGGTACGCAGCATGTGGTTACACCTCCTAAACGGTAATATGCTCAACAGCTGTTTGTACGGCGTTTCCTTCGAGCGGGCTCTCATCCGATCTGGGAAAGCGCGGTACACAGCCGCAGCGAGTGATTTCAGAGCCTTTTGGCTCATACGGCGTATATTATAGCCGAAACTGGTAGGAAAAGTCAAGGTTTTTTTTCGGAATTCGAGATTCGGCCGGTTTTTATGAAAATCGGGAGACGGGCCGTCTCTATTCGCCGCCTGCGTCCCCGTCCGCGGGCTCGGCGGGAGAGTCCTGCTCCTTGCGTTCCGCCTCGGCCTCCAGCAGCTTCTCCAGGCGGTCCAGATAGACCAAACGGTTGAAGCTGGAGCTGCTCTCCCGCTCGGGCGGGATTCTGGTCGGATCGAAGACGCCGGTGGTCGCCAGCAGCTCCGGCCGGGCGGGGGCGGCGCCGAGCGCCTGCTCCGCGTCGGCCGCCGGCGCGTCCGCCCGCGGCTCAGACTGCGGCGCGGCGGGGGAGCGGGGGTCCGTCGGAACGGCGGTGGGGATCACGGCGGTTTCCCGGGCGCTCCAGTGCTGCGTCAGATCCAGCGGCGGCATGTCGGTGCCGGGCCTGGGCGGCATGGGCTCGGCGGCAGGCGGCGCGTCGGGAGCCGATTCCGCATCGCTCTGCCTGGGGTCGGCCAGCGTCACGGGGACCTTGACGATGGGCGGGCTGGTGAAGCGGGAGAGCAGGGCGACGATCAGGAAGGCGAGGAAGACGGCCAGGGAGATCACGCTGATCTTCAGCCCCAGGGAGAGGCCGGGGGCCTCATAGTCCAGAACGATGGCGTGCAGTCCCGGCTCCAGATGGACGGCAATCATGGCGTCGCCCACGGGGGTGATCCGGGCTTTGTTTCCGTCCACAGTCAGATTCCAGCCGTCGTCGTTGGGAATGGAGAGATAGAGCAGGCCGGGCTCGTAGACGCGGATTGCGCCCTCCACGCGGGTGTCCGTCACCGCCGTGGGAATCATGGAGCGCTCCGACAGCAGCTCGTAGGCCTGGTCAAAGAGCTCGGATTGGAAGAGCGCGGCGCCCAGGGTCACGCTGCCGTTGGTATCTTCCTTTTTGGCGCGATAACGGAGGCTGACCTGGTCGCCCGCGAAAAAGCGGCCCATGCAGCGGTTGTAGCCGTAGGTATCGGACCAGGTGTACTTCTTCTCCCCGTTGAGGAAGAAGGTCACGTCGTTGACGCCGGAGCCCTTGGAGTAGATGCACAGCAGCCCGTCGGTCGGGATCTCAAAGCTGGCCTCCACGTAGTTCTCGTCATCGCACTTGCCCTTGACCTGGAAGCTGGTGGAGGTCTTGCCGCTGAGCACCGCATTGCCCACGGCCTGCAGGCCGCTCATGGGAAAGGGGACGAAGAGCTCGTCCTCCAGACCGGTCATGGAGCGGAAGAGCCGGTTGAGCCGTTCAAAGGGCAGACCCGCGTTCTGGCTGGCGTCGTATTCGAGGGCCTTGTCGCCCACCAGGTAGCCCAGACTCAGATAGGCGCGATTCTCCAGCAGCACGACGTCGCCCGAGCGATAGACCTGCCGGAAATAGTCGGCGTTCAGATTCCGCCCGCTGCGGTCAATCAGATACTTGACGCCCAGCAGCAGATTCGTGAAAGGGTCCGCCTCCTGGTAGATGTAGCGGTTGCCGGCCACGGAGGCAGCCATGCCAATGCTCTGGAGGAAGGCGGAAATGCGGCAGTTGGCCGCAGAGGAGAAGACGGAAACCCCGGGATAGTTCAGCAGGGTGCCGTCGTTGAGGGTCTGCTTGTGGGCAAGCTCCGCCCGCCAGAGGTCCACGCTCTCCGCCTCCCGCTGCTTCATGGCCGCAACCACGGCGGCGGTATCGGCTTTTTTACTGGGGTAATAGCTGGAGTCGGTGAAGCCGACCTTCCGGACGCCCAGAATCGCGCAGCCCAGAGACTCCAGCAGCATGCAGACGCAGAGTCCCAGCACGAAGAGCTCCTTTTTGACCATCCGGAAAGCGTAAAACAGCAGACCGGCCAGCGCGGCGGTGGCCACGACCGTGGAGAAGGCGATGGAGAGCTTGGAGCCGTCGCGGATGACGCAGTAGAGCAGGACCGTCACAGGGACGATCATTGCCACGGCCCGCCAGTGGGAAAGATGCTCAATCTGGGTGTAGGCCCGGAAGGCCATGAAGATCACCGTAAAGGACCAGAGGAAGCTGAAGCGGTAGGGGAGCATATTGGGGAAGTGCATGCCGTGCCACAGATAGTCCAGGGTCCGGAAGAGGAAGCTGGCGCCAAAGAACAGAAGCAGCAGCAAGGTGAAGATGCGCTCCCGCAGGGGAATGCGCCTGCACAGCAGATAGACGCAGGCCATGATCAGGGTGATAAACCCGCAGAAGATGTTGGGCAGGCCTTCCATGCTGGTGGGCTCCGCCAGGGTTCCCGCGTTGGAGAGAACCCGGGCCATGCCCTGCAGCGGCAGACGAAGGGAGGCCAGGAAGGCGCCGGGATAGCCCAGACGCAGACTCAGCAGAGCCTCATGGGGGCCGATCCACGCGCCGGTAAAGGTGGAGGCGTCCGCATAGCTGGGCGCTTCCTTGCCGAAGAAGGTAAAGAGCTTGTGCAGCTCGCCCCGGTCGATCAGCCGGATCGCGGCCTGATAGCTCATCTCGGGGGAGCCGATGATGTTCATGGCGTTGGTCTTCGGAAATTTGTTGATGGCTGAGGAGGTGGACTGCAGGCCGAGATAGGCCGGGACGGTGAGGAAGGCCGTCATCCCCAGAGCGACCAGGGTGAAGAGGGCAATCCGCCAGAAGCGTGTCCAGAAGCCTGCCAGATCGTCCCAGTTGACGATGTGCCAGCCAATGAAGATCAGCAGCACGAAGATGCAGACAAAGAGGCCAATGTAGTAGCTGCAGTAGACCGCCAGCGAGAGACTCACCACGTAGAGCACGCAGCGGCGCTCCTTCAGCAGCTCAAAGGTTCCCAGCGTGACCAGGGGCAGCAGGGCCACGGTGTCCAGCCAGATGGCGTTCCAGTAGTAGCCCATCAGGAAGGCGCAGAAGGCGTAGGCCGTGGAGAAGGCAACCACGGCGAATTCCTCCCGCCCGAAGACCTTTTTCAGAAAGTAGGCGCAGAACAGCCCCGACAGGCCCAGACGGACCAGAACCATCAGATTGTACCAGAGCATGACCAGGCCGTCTGGCAGCAGAAAGGCCGGCAGATTCAGCGGGCTGGCCAGATAGTAGGCGAAGAGGGAGAGGTAATTCGTCCCCATGCCGGTGGTCCAGGAATGGAGCAGGGACTGTCCGTTCTGGAGCCGAGACCGCAGATCCAGGAAGAAAGGATAGTATTGATGCCACTGGTCATGGGCGAGGATCATCTTGCTGCCGAAGGGGACGACTCCGCAGACGGTCCACATGAAGGCCATAATCAGCACGGGCAGGAAAAAAGCGGTCAGATACAGGAGGCGGGGCTTCCGCGGCCTGGAAAGAAAGCCGCCGGCAGTTTCGAGCCCCCGCAGGCTCCGCCCGGCCATGGTTTTCAGGGTCATATCGTTCACCTCGTTCAGAGATCAGGGATGAAAACTTTGATCAGGAATGAAAACTTTCTATTTATTATAGCACAAGCATATGGAACTTTCAATGTTCAATTTCGGCTGTTTCCGGTCATAGCTTACCAGCCCGTTCGTCTCGTCCTCCACGTCGGAGAGCTGGGTGTAGACCGCAGCGCAGAGCCCCAGCGGCACGGCGGGCCTGATCTGTTCCGCGAAGAGGGCCCGGAGAGCGGCCTGCCAGTCCTCCCGGCTTTGGAAGCTTTTATAGCCGTAGCTCCTCTCCGGGTTGAAGCTGTGCTCCGGAATCTTCCAGACGTAGCCCCCGAACTCGGAGAGAACCACGGGTCTGGCCACTGTAGCGGCGCACAGTGTGCGCCATTTCTTCGGCATCCGGAAGCGCCGGAAATACACGTGCCGGCTGTCCACGTCGGTCTTCCCGACCCGGAACCAGCCCGAGGCCGTGTCGATGATCCGGGTGGAGTCCAGAGTCTTCAGGGCTTCGTAGGCCCGGCTCGTGTACTGCTGGCCCCAGCCCTCGTTGTAGACCGTCCAATAGACCACCGAGGGGTGGCTGTACAGGCGGCGCACCGTCGCCTCCATGTGGAGCCGGAAGCGCTTCCAGCGGCGCGGGCTCCGGATACGGAACAGCTGGGGAACGCGCCGGAAGCCGACGGTGGGCAGGGCCGTGTCCCGCAGGAAGGAGTAGGGCCCGCAGTTGATCATGTCCTGAAAGACCGCGATCCCCAGCCGGTCGCACTCGCAGTAGAACAGCTCCGGCTCGAGCTTGATGTGCTTGCGGACCATGTTGAAGCCCGCCTGTTTCGCCATCCGCAGGTCGTCGGCAAAGCAGGCCGGGTCCGCTGGGGTCCAGAGCCCGTCGGGCCAGTAGCCCTGGTCCAGCAGGCCGTTGAAAAAGTACGGCTTTCCGTTCAGCAGCAGCCGGGGGATTCCGTCCGCGACGCCGCTTTCGACGGTCCGCAGAGCAAAGTAAGACCGGACCCGGTCCTCCCCGCAGACCACGGTGAATTCATATAAATACGGGTCCTCCGGGGTCCAGAGCCGGGGCTCGGTGGGCCGCAGAACAGCCCTGCCGTTCTCGACGGGCCATTCCTTCCCCTCGAAGAGGATCTTCGCCTGTAGGGACGGCACTCTGCCGTCCGCGTCGGACAAGCAATGCTTGTCCCTACATACGCCGATCTTCACGCGCACGTCCTCCAGGGTCGGGGTGCAGCGAATCTCCGTGATAAAGGTCTCGGGGACCCATTCCAGCCACACGGTCTGCCAGATCCCGGAGACCGGGGTGTACCACATGCCGCCCCGCTTCTCCCGCTGCTTGCCCCAGGGATACTCCGTGCCGCCCTCGTCTGCGATCCACAGCTCCAGCAGATTCTCCCCCGGGCGGGCGCCCTCCAGCTCCACAGTCAGCGGTCCCCAGAGCAGGGGCTCCGCGTTTCCCAGCGGCGTTCCGTTGAAGAGAATCTGCGTGATGCGCTGGTCCGCGCCGCCGCAGTGGAGCAGCAGACGCTTCCCAGCGGGAATCTCCTCCAGGACGAAGCGCTTCCGGTAGTACAGACAGGGCGTTTTCTTCGCGTCGAAGCCCTCAACGCCGGAGAGCGGGCTCTCCGCCGGGAAGGGCACCAGAATCCGGCGGTCATAGACCGGCTCCCAGCTGTCGTTGGCCCCGAAGTCCCAGTACCCGTTGAGGTTGATCCAGCCCTCCCGGACCAGCCGGGGCCGGGGATAGACCTCCCAGGGCCTGTACGCCGGGTCCGCGGCCATACGCTCCCGCAGCGCCTCGCCCCGCTCCGTCCAGAGCTGTACGGTTTTCGTTTCCTTCACGGCACAAACCTCCAAATTCCGGTTTATCTGTTAAACCCTCTGAAAACGCTGTATTTTCAAGGCATTTCGCCTATCTTGTGTTCCAACCTTATGTATTTTCCCTTGTTTTTGCCCTTACGAGCCGAAACAAGGGAAAGTTTTTTACTCTCCGCC